>NZ_JBHWZP010000006.1:0-72881 GCF_042728395.1 Streptomyces sp. NPDC060205 | reverse complement strand
GGCGAGCCGGGGCGCAGCCCCGCTTGCTTGGGGGCGCGGGGAACGGCGCGAGCAACCACGACGGTGGGAAAGTCGACGGCGTTCGCAGGGGCTCGGGGAACCGCGTAGGGGCGTGGGGGCGAGGGTGCGTGGGGTCACGTCCCGTGAGGGATGTGTTTCACAGGCGAGGCCCGTTCCGTCGGACGCACCCGCCACCTAAGGTCGGCACATGTTCGCTGCCTACGCCGCCCGTATCGACCGCGACCACCCCCTGAACGGCCTTGAGCTCGGCGACCGCCCCGCTCCCGCGCCCCGCCCCGGCTGGACGACCGTGAACGTCAGGGCCGCCTCCCTGAACCATCACGACCTCTGGTCGCTGCGCGGCGTCGGCCTCGCCGAGGACAAGCTACCGATGATCCTCGGCTGCGACGCCGCAGGCATCGACGAGGACGGCAACGAGGTCGTCCTGCACTCCGTCATCGGCCAGACGGGCCACGGGGTCGGCCCGAAGGAACCCCGCTCCATCCTCACCGAGCGCTACCAGGGAACCTTCGCGGAGCAGGTCTCGGTCCCCACCTGGAACGTCCTGCCCAAGCCCGCCGAGCTCTCCTTCGAAGAGGCCGCCTGCCTGCCCACCGCCTGGCTGACGGCATACCGCATGCTCTTCACCAACGCGGGTGTACGCCCCGGCGACTCGGTTCTCGTCCAGGGCGCCGGCGGCGGTGTCGCCACGGCCGCCATCGCGCTCGGCAAGGCCGCGGGGCTGCGCGTCTTCGCCACCAGCCGGGACGAGGCGAAGCGCAAGCGCGCCCTGGAACTCGGTGCCGTCGAAGCCGTCGAGTCCGGCGCCCGCCTGCCGCAGCGCGTGGACGCCGTCATCGAGACCGTCGGCGCCGCCACCTGGTCCCACTCGGTCAAGTCCCTGAAGCCGGGCGGCACCCTGGTCATCTCGGGTGCCACGAGCGGTGACCGGCCCCCGCACGCCGAACTGACCCGCATCTTCTTCCTCGAACTCAAGGTCGTCGGCTCCACGATGGGCACCAAGGACGAGCTGGAGGACCTGCTGTCCTTCTGCGCCGCCACCGGTGTACGCCCCGTCATCGACGAGGTCCTCCCGCTGGACCGAGCCCGCGAGGGCTTCGAGCGGATGGAGTCCGGCGAACTCTTCGGCAAGGTAGTGCTGACCGCCGCCGCCTGACCGCCGCCTCCCGACACCGCCTCCTGACATCGGCTCGGCTCCCGACAGCACCTCCTTCCGAGTTGTCAACTGGCGTTGACATTCCCTGACGTGTCAATCTAAGTTGACACCATGACCGAAGCAACGGATCTCGCCGAGCGCGCGGGCGACCGCGATCCGCGGATCGGGCTGCGGGCCGTCACCGCGTTGCGGCGGCTCCTGGAGCAGCTCGAAGCGGTGCAGGTGCGCAGCGCGCGCAATCAGGGCTGGTCGTGGCAGGAGATCGCCGCGGAACTGGGTGTCAGCAGGCAGGCCGTGCACAAGAAGTACGGGAGGCAGTGATGTTCGAACGGTTCACCAAGGACGCCCGCGCGGTGGTCCTCGGCGCGGTCGGCCATGCCGAGCGCCTGGACGCGGAGACGGTCGAGGAACAGCACCTGCTGCTGGCGCTCCTCGACCGCGAGGCCAGCCGGGCGTCGTTCGCCCTGACGTCGCTGGGGCTAGGAGGGCGCAGGGAGTCCGTCCGGGCCGCTCTGGCCGAGGCGCGCCGCCGCGGCGGCCTCTCCCGTGCCGACACCGACGCCCTCTCGGGGCTGGGCATCGACGTCTCGGCGATCGTCTCCCGTGTCGAGGAGGCCCATGGGGATGGCGCCTTGGAGGGCTCTCACGGGAACGCGAAGGGCGCCGGCGACGACAGTGGGCGCGGCAAGGGGTGGTGGGCCGGCTTCGTCGGCCAGCGGCGCACCTTCGCCCGCGGTGCCAAAGACGTCCTCACCGAGTCGCTGCGCATGGCCCTCGCCGAGCGGGACCGCCACATCGGCGACGAGCATCTCCTCCTCGCGCTGGCCGCCCGCCCCGGCGTCCCGTCCGAGGTCCTGGCCGACCTCGGCGTGACCTATGTGGCACTGCGGCGCGTGCTGTACGGCGGGGGAGAGGCGAAGGCGGGCTGAGGGGGTGGGGCCAGGAGGGGCGGGGGGCGAGGCGGCCCGCCCCTGGACCGCCTCCGCCTCGTCCGCTGCCCCTCGCTCAGCCCTTGACCCGCGCCCTTTGCCCCGCGCCCCTTGCTCAGCCCTTGGGCGCCCGCAGCACCGCACCTATGTGCGCCGCCGCCGACGACAGATGCCGGCGGGCATCGCGCAGTTGTTCTTCCGTCACCCCGTGGTCGCGGGCCGCGTCGCGGATGTCGTCGCGGAAGCGGTCCAGCAGGCGGTCCAGGTCCCGGGTGGGATCGCCAGTGGAGTCCTCGTGGGCCCAGGAGGGTTCGTACCCGGCGGGGAAGTCCTCGGGAGTGTCCGTGTAGTCGGGACGACCGGAGTGGCCGGGCTTCCTCGTCTCCGTCCCGGCGCCCGATCCCGCGCCCGCCCGGCCGAAACCGAAGTCCTTCCCGAACTCCTTGCCGAAGTCCTTCCCGAAATCGCCGAACTCCTTGGCGAGCTCGGTGAGGCCCTCCCGGACCCCCGTCGGCCAGTCGCCCCGCGTGAAGTGGTCCTGCACCTGGTCCTGGACGCGCTTGGCGATGCGCTGGAGCTCCTCCTGGGCCTGCGCCCGCACCCGCTCCTGGGCCTCCTTGGCCTGGTGCCGGGCCCGCGTGGCCTCCTCGCGGGCCCGCCGGCTCTCGTCCTTGGCGCGCCGGGCCTGCTCCTTCCACTCCTGCTTGACGCGGCGCATCTCCTCCTTGGCGGCGCGCCAGGCCTCCTTGTCCCCGAGGTCCGTGAAGTCGCCGCCCGCGCCCGCGTGCCCGCCGTGCGCCTTGGCACCGGCTCCCGTGGAACCCCGCCGGGCCTCGCTCGCCGCGGCCCGCATCTCGCGGCGCAGATCTCCCGCGGCGCCGCGCACGTCGGCACGGATCTCCGCGGCCAGCTCGGCGACCGATTCGCGGATCTCCAGCTCCAGGTCGGCCAGTTCGCCGCTGCGGTCGGCCAGCTCGGCGCGGCCGGCGTCCGTGATCGCGTACACCTTCCGGCCGCCCTCGGTGGTGTGGGTGACCAGGCCCTCGGCCTCCAGCTTGGCCAGCCGGGGATAGACGGTGCCCGCCGACGGCGCGTACAGCCCCTGGAAGCGCTCCTCCAGGAGGCGGATCACTTCGTAACCGTGGCGTGGTGCCTCGTCGAGCAGCTTGAGCAGGTAGAGCCGCAGGCGGCCATGGGCAAAGACGGGAGCCATGTCAGAGCCCCTTCTCGTGGGTCGGGCCGTCGGGTGATCCGTCGGTGGCGGTGGAGACGTCGGCGGCGTCGGCTGCTGAGTGTTCCGCCGGGGTGGAGAGGGTGGCCGGCGCGGGCGTCCCGGACGCGGGTCCCGTTCCGGGTGGGGTGGGAGCCGCGTCCCGTGGGTCATCCTCCCCGACGTCTGTCCTCTTCTCGAAATCCACTTCCTCGTCCCACGGCTCGTCCTCCGCCAGGGGCCTGCGCAACAGTGCGATCGAACCGGAGACCGTGGTCGCCTTCAGGCGGCCGTTCCCCGCGCCGAGCCTGCCGGTGATCTTCTTGGCGCCCCACTGGCCGTCTATCCGCAGGTCCTCGAAGGCGCTGGAGACCGTGCCGCTCGCCGAGTCCACCTCGACCACCGCGTCCGCCGGATGCGGCAGGCGGACGGCGATCTCCCCCGAGATGCTGGTCAGCCGGATGTCACTGGACCGGCCTGCCGGGTCCAGGTCGACGATCACGGAGCCGCTGATCGAGTCGACCCGCACGGAGGGGCTGGAGCCCTCGATGACGGTCAGGTCGCCCGAGATGGAGTTGAGCCGGAGGTCGCCGGTGAGGGCCTGGACCTCCACGTTCCCCGACACCGTGTCCGCGCGGACCGGGCCCGAGAGGCCCACGAGGGTGGTGTCGCCGGAGATGCCCTTCACCACCGCGCGGCCGTCGATGCCGGAGATCATGGCGGTGGCGCCGATGACGCCCACCTCGACGCGGGTGCGGGCGGGGACGGCCAGGGAGACCACCGCGGTGCGGCGCCAGCTCTTGCGGTCGAGCCACTTGAGGAAGCCCTTCCAGGGCAGGTCCTCGTACGCGACCGTCAGGGTGCCGTTGTCCTGGGTGACCATCAGGGGTGGGCCCTCTGTGGAGGAGACCTCCAGGTGGGCCGGGCCCTCGTCGGTCCCCACCACGTTCACCGTGCCGTTGGCGATGCGTACGTGGAGGGTCGTCACCGGTTCGTCGAATGTGAGCTTCCTTGGCTCTGTGACGGACCACTCGGACATGGTGCTGACCTCCTCGGGTGGGGGTGGGTGTGAGGGGGGACGCGCCATATCGCGTCTCCTGATGAACACGATATATCGCGGATCCGGGAAGTCAAGGTGCTCGTTCTGGTGAACCGTGGCGTTGAGATGGCGTTAAATGCGGATAATTTGGCCCTGTGTGGCGCGGTGGGGGCTCCCGTCATGTCGCGACCGGGTGTTTTTCGCCCCCGCCGCCCCTTCCCGTTCCCGTCCACGCATGGGGGCTGCGCCCCCTCGCCCCCCAATCGCGCTACGCGCTCGTCCTCAAACGCCGGACGGGCTGGGGGCTGTGGGGCCGCCCGACGGGCTGCGGGGATGGCGGGCGGGCCAGTAATGAGAAGAGGGCTACTCGTCGTCCTCGGTCTCGTCGTCCAGGCGGGCCAGCCATGTTGCCAGGCGTTCTACCGGGACCTCGAAGTCCGGGTTGAGGTCCACGAATGTGCGCAGTTGCTCGGCGAGCCACTCGAAAGTGACCTCTTCCTCGCCGCGCCGCTTCTCAAGTTCCTCGATGCCGCGGTCGGTGAAGTACATGGTGATTGCTCTCCTGCGTGCGTACCCGGTCGTTGTCCTGCGCACAGCCTACGAAACCGGTCGATGCCCCTCGGCGGGACGATCCCGTGACTAAGGTGTGCATCTGGCGCAGAATGGGTAACTCCCCTTTCCCGAAAGCCTGTTCATCCTTGTTCAGTCGTGCGGTTCTGGTGCTGCCGAGCGGCGCGAGACGGAGCGGTGAGATGTCCGAACTGATGACGGCTGCCGGTCAGCTGGCTCCCTACCTGAGCGCCGCGGCCGCCTCGATGGGGACGGCCGTGCTCGTGACCGTCCGGGACCGGCTCGCCGAGAGCGTCGTACAGGACGGTCGTACGTTCCTGGACGCGGTTCTTGGGCGGGAGGGGCGGCAGGAGGGTGAGGCCGGGGCGGGAGACGTTCTCGCGCGGTTGTCCGGTGCCGAGCGCGAGGTGCTGGAAGCGGCCGTCGGGCACTGGCTCGCGGGTGGTGATCTGAGCGCGCCCGCCCTTGAGGGATGGGTGGCGAAGACCGCCGCGCTGTGGCCGGGCGGAGACATCCATGTGACCGCGACCGGGCCGCATGCCGTCGCCGTCGGGCGGGTTCAGGGGGATTTCAATCTCTCCTACCCGGGCGAACGGGCGGATCGCGTCGATCCTTCGAGCGGTACCAGTGACACGAGTGACAGATGAGCAAACCCGCCGAAGGCGTCCGGGAGGGCGTCCGTGAGGGGGCCTCGGGGGGACAGGGCCCCAGCGTGCGGGGCGAGGGCACCTGGGTCACGGCCGTCGGGCAGGTGCTCGGCAACTTCGTCGTCAGCCTCGTCGTCGGCGACGCGCTGCAGAGCACCCTCGACGGCGCCCGCAGCTGGCGGGTGTGGAACTGGCCGCCGTTCTTCGTCGTCCTCGGCCTCGGCGGCGCCGCCCTGCTGAGGACCCCCGAAGGGCCGGGCGACCAGGTCCTGTGGCCCTACCTGATGATCGGTACCGCCGTGCTGATCGCCCTTGTCCGGGTGGTCGGCATACGGGGGCGCGCCGGGGCCCAGGCCCTCGCCTCCGCGCTGTCCGTCGCCCTCGCCGTCGGCGGGACGGTCTGGGTGGAGCAGGTGCGCGGCCATGGGGAGGTCGACGTCGCCGGTCTGACGACGGTCACGCCGTCCCGGCCGCTGCGCGACGGGGAGACGCTCGTCGTGGGGGTGGACGGCGGACCGGTGCGTACGCATCTGCGTCTCGGCCTGCGGGTCGAGGACGCCGACCCGGACATGCAGTCCTGCACCCCGGAGACCCGGCTCGCCCTGCGGCTCGGCGGCGGCCCGAGCACCGTCGACGACGTCCGGTCGGGCCGGCCCGTCGACCTGCGGCTGGGCGGGGTCCGGGACGGCATACGCGTCACCGTCACCGTCCACACCGACGCCGGCTGCCGGATGAACGTGTTCGTCGACGACGCCGTGCTGCACGGCTGAGGGGTACGGGGGAGTACAGGGTGAGTACGAAAGTGGGCTCGAAGGCCCGTGTGTACGTGGCTGTGGCCGCGTTCTGCGTCATCGTCGCGGTCGGTCTGACGCTCGCGGTCAGCTCGGGCTCGGACGAGCGGGACGACACGTTCCTGGGCAAGGAGCGCATCAGCGTCGGCATGCACAACGACCTGCCCGGTATCTCCTACGAGGAGAACTACCGCAGGTCGGGCCTCGACCAGCTGGTGTTCGAGCAGATCAAGGAGGGGCTGGGCATCAAGTCCGCCTCGCCGTCCAACGTGTCCTCGGAGGGGCGTATCCCGGCGTTGCAGAAGGGCGAGGTCGACCTGGTGATCGCGGCGTTCTCCATCACGCCCGAGCGCATGAAGGAGATCGACTTCGTGGGCCCGTACGCCACCACCCGGCAGGGATTCCTGGTCGGGCCCGGGTCGACGGTCCACGAGCTGAACGACTTCAAGGGCAAGGCCGTCTGCTCCTGGGAGGGCACCACCTCCGTGGCGACCCTCCAGGAGTTCCGGCGCGAGGGCATCGAGATCAAGGAACTCGTCGACGCCTCCGACTGCATCGACGCCCTCAAGCGCGGCGAGGTGCAGGCCGTCTCGACCGACCAGATGATCCTGTACGGGTTTGCGCGCCATTATGCGAAGGAGGGGCTGCGGGTCGTGCCCGGCGTCACCATCGGGGCCCCGCAGCACTACGGGATCGGGCTGCCGAAGGGGCACCGGGCGGACTGCATCGAGCTGCGTGAGTTCGTGAAGCGGTATGTCGAGGGCAGTGACTGGATCAACGACGTGGTGACGTCGTTGCCGGACATCCCGGCGCAGGAGCCGGGGTGGATCAGCGACTACAAGCCGAGTGACGAGTCCATTGACGCGCGCTCTTGTCGTGACAAACCCAGTGCTTGACAGGTGTGTTTGTCGCTCCCTGGGGGCTGCGCCCCCACACCCCCGCATCGCGCTGCGCGCTCGTCCTCAAACGCCGGACGGGCTGAAAGACGACGGAAGGCCCGCCCCCGAGCCGAAGCTCAAGGGCGGGCCCTCCGTTCGTACGGTCAGTACTTACCGTGACCGGTCAGGCGTCGAACACCTCGCGGACCAGCTGTTCCTGCTCCGCCTGGTGGCGCTTGGCCGAGCCGACCGCCGGGGACGAGCCCGCCGGGCGGGAGATGCGGCGCAGGCGCTCCCCGTGGGGGACTTCCGCGCCGACCGCCAGGTCCAGGTGGTCGATCAGGTTGAGGGCGATGAAGGGCCATGCGCCCTGGTTCGCCGGCTCCTCCTGGGCCCACAGGTACTTCTCGGCGTTCGGGTACTTGGCGATCTCCGCCTGGAGCTCGGCACCCGGAAGGGGGTACAGGCGCTCGATGCGGATGACGGCCGTGTCCGTGATGCCGCGCTTCTGACGCTCGGCGTCGAGGTCGTAGTAGACCTTGCCGGCCGTGAAGACGACCTTCTTGACCGCGGCCGGGTCCACCGCGTCGTCGCCGATGACGGGGCGGAAGCCGCCCGTCGTGAACTCCTCCGCCTTCGACGCGGCCGCCTTGAGGCGCAGCATCGACTTCGGGGTGAAGACCACCAGCGGCTTGTGGTGCGGGTTGTGCACCTGCCACCGCAGGAGGTGGAAGTAGTTCGACGGGAGCGTCGGCATGGCGACCGTCATGTTGTTCTGCGCGCACATCTGGAGGAAGCGCTCCGGGCGCGCGGACGAGTGGTCCGGGCCCTGGCCCTCGTAACCGTGCGGGAGGAGCAGGGTGACGCCGGACGTCTGGCCCCACTTCTGCTCCGCCGACGAGATGAACTCGTCCACGACCGTCTGGGCGCCGTTGACGAAGTCGCCGAACTGCGCCTCCCACATCACGAGGGACTCGGGACGCGCCAGCGAGTAGCCGTACTCGAAGCCCATCGCCGCGTACTCGCTGAGCAGCGAGTCGTAGCAGTTGTAGCGGGCCTGGTCCTCGGAGAGGTACTGCAGAGGCGTGAAGTCCTCGGCCGTCTCCCGGTCGATCAGGACCGCGTGGCGCTGGCCGAACGTGCCGCGGCGGGAGTCCTGGCCCGAGAGGCGCACCGGGGTGCCCTCCAGGAGCAGGGAGCCGATCGCGAGCGTCTCGCCCATGCCCCAGTCGATCGTGCCGTCCTCGACCATCGCCGCGCGGCGCTGCAGCTGGGGCAGCAGACGCGGGTGGACGGTGACGCGCTCGGGGATGTTGACCTGGGACTCGGCGATCCGCTTGACGACCTCCTGGGAGACGGCCGTGGTGACCGCGACCGGGAACTCGGGCTTCACGTCGGGGGCGTGCGCCTCGCCGGGCGCGGACGCGGCCTCACGGACCTCCGTGAAGACCTTCTCCAGCTGGCCCTGGTAGTCCTGCAGCGCCTGCTCGGCCTCTTCCAGGGTGATGTCGCCGCGACCGATGAGGGACTCGGTGTAGAGCTTGCGCACCGAGCGCTTCTTGTCGATCAGGTCGTACATCAGCGGCTGGGTGAAGGCCGGGTTGTCCGACTCGTTGTGACCGCGGCGGCGGTAGCAGATGAGGTCGATGACGACGTCCTTGTTGAACGCCTGCCGGAACTCGAACGCCAGCCGCGCGACGCGGACGACGGCCTCGGGGTCGTCGCCGTTCACGTGGAAGATCGGCGCCTCGATCATGCGGGCCACGTCCGTGGCGTACATGGACGAACGCGAGGACTCCGGGGCCGCGGTGAAGCCGACCTGGTTGTTGATGACCACGTGGACCGTGCCGCCGGTGCGGTAGCCGCGCAGCTGCGACATGTTCAGGGTCTCGGCCACGACACCCTGGCCCGCGAAGGCCGCGTCACCGTGCAGGGCGACCGGCAGGACCGTGAAGTCCGTGCCGCCCTTGTTGATGATGTCCTGCTTGGCGCGGGCGATGCCCTCAAGGATCGGGTCGACCGCCTCCAGGTGCGAGGGGTTGGCGGCCAGCGAGACCCTGATCTGCTCGCCGTCCAGGCCCGTGAAGACACCTTCGGCGCCCAGGTGGTACTTGACGTCGCCGGAGCCGTGCATCGACTTCGGGTCGAGGTTGCCCTCGAACTCCCGGAAGATCTGCGCGTACGACTTGCCGACGATGTTCGCCAGGACGTTCAGGCGGCCGCGGTGGGCCATGCCGATGACGACCTCGTCAAGACGCGACTCGGCGGCGGAGTCGAGCACCGCGTCGAGCAGCGGGATGACGGACTCGCCGCCCTCCAGGGAGAAGCGCTTCTGGCCGACGTACTTCGTCTGCAGGAAGGTCTCGAACGCTTCCGCCGCGTTCAGCCGGCGCAGGATGCGCAGCTGCTCCTCGCGCTCCGGCTTGGAGTGCGGGCGCTCGATACGGTCCTGGATCCAGCGGCGCTGCTTCGGGTCCTGGATGTGCATGAACTCGACGCCGGTGGTGCGGCAGTACGAGTCGCGTAGCACCCCGAGGATGTCGCGCAGCTTCATCAGGGACTTGCCCGCGAAACCGCCGACCGCGAACTCACGCTCCAGGTCCCACAGGGTGAGCCCGTGCTCGGTGATGTCCAGGTCGGGGTGCTTGCGCTGGCGGTACTCCAGCGGGTCGGTGTCGGCCATGACGTGGCCGCGGACCCGGTAGGAGTGGATCAGCTCGAAGACGCGGGCGGCCTTCGTGACGTCGTCGTCGTGCGAGGCGTCGATGTCCTTGAGCCAGCGGACCGGCTCGTAGGGAATGCGCAGGGCCTCGAAGATCTCGTCGTAGAAGCCGTTCTCGCCGAGCAGGTAGTTCGCGACGACCCGCAGGAACTCGCCGGAGGCGGCGCCCTGGATGACCCGGTGGTCGTAGGTCGACGTGAGCGTCATCACCTTGGCGATGCCGAGCTTGTTCAGCGTGTCCTGGGAGGTGCCCTGGAACTCCGCCGGGTAGTCCATCGAGCCGACGCCCATGATGACCGACTGTCCGGGCATCAGACGCGGGACCGAGTGGACGGTGCCGAGGCCGCCGGGGTTGGTCAGCGAGACCGTGACACCGGAGAAGTCGTCCATCGTCAGCTTGCCGTCACGGGCCCGGCGGACGATGTCCTCGTAGGCCTGCCAGAACTCGAAGAAGTTCAGCGTCTCGGCCTTCTTGATGCCCGCGACGACCAGCTGGCGGTCGCCGTTGGGCTTCACCAGGTCGATGGCGAGGCCGAAGTTCACGTGCTCCGGCTTGACCAGGGTCGGCTTGCCGTCCTTCTCCGTGAAGGAGTAGTTCATCGACGGCATGGCCTTGATGGCCTGCACCATCGCGTAGCCGATGAGGTGGGTGAAGGAGATCTTCCCGCCCCGGGCACGCTTCAGGTGGTTGTTGATGACGATGCGGTTGTCGAAGAGCAGCTTCACCGGGACCGCACGCACGGACGTGGCCGTGGGGACCTCGACGGAGGCGTTCATGTTCTTCGCGACCGCGGCGCTCGGGCCGCGCAGCGTCACGTACTCGGGACCCTGGGGGGCCTCCGTGGCGGGCGCTGCCTTGGCGGCGGCCGGCTTGGCCGCGGCGGGCTTCGCCGGGGCGGCGGCCGGAGCCGGAGCCTTGGCCGGTGCGGCAGCCGCGGGCTTCGCGGCGGCCGGTGCGGCCTGGGCCTGGGCGGCCGGGGCCGGCGCGGCCTGAGCCGGAGCCTGGGCCGGAGCGGCCTGGGCCTGGGGCGCGGCAGGAGCGGCCGGAGCCGTCTTGGACGCGGTGGTGGTTCCCGCGGCCCCCGCGGCCGCGGTACCCGCCGGAGCCGAGGCGGCCGCGCCGCCGGGCTTGTAGTCGGCGAAGAAGTCCCACCAGGCTCGGTCTACCGAATTCGGGTCCTGGAGGTACTGCTGATAGATCTCGTCGACGAGCCACTCGTTCGGGCCGAAGGCGGCAGCAGGGTTCTTCCCGGCTTGGTCCTCGGTCGAGACGCTCGATGAGTTACTGGGGGACTGTGGCGACACGGCGGCAACCGCCCTCTTCCGCTTCACAAGGTGATGGACAGCGGGAATAAAGGCTACGCCCCCCGGACCGGCTAGGTCAGTCCGGGCCTGGTCATCGTCGCGTAAGTCACATCGAAAAGCGTGTTTCGGCGTTGGAAATGGCGGGAAACAAGCGAGGTTCCGATGTGAAATGGGCGCACCTGCTCAGGGCTGCGACCTCGGAAGGCCGAACCTCCGTGCCGGGAACGCACGATGACACGTGTCCTGCTGCCCCATCACGTGGATCTTGGGCTCTCGCTTCGAACCCTACGTCAACCTGTCCGGCGAGGGCACTCCCGGAAGAGTGACCTGGATCCGGCAACCGCGCTGGGATTCGGCCACGCCGATCCGGCCACCGTGCAGATCGACCGCCCAGCGGGCGATCGCGAGCCCCAGCCCCGTACCGCCGTCGCTGCCCGGGCCGTGCGGCGCGACGACGCCGCCGCGGTTGAACCGCTCGAAGACCCGGTGCCACTCCGAGCGCGGGATGCCGGGGCCCTCGTCCAGGACTTCGAGGTCCAGGGACTCGGGGCCGTCGCCGCGCCGGGCCTTCACCGTGACCCGGCCGTGCGGCGGGCTGTGCTTGACCGCGTTGTCGATGAGGTTGGCGACGACCTGGTGGATCCGCTCCGGGTCCGCGTGCGCGGTCAGCTCGGGCGGCGACACGTCGAGGTGCAGATGGACGTCCGTACGTGTGTGGCTGCCGGATCCTGAGGCGATGCCCGCGCGCGCGGAGGCCACCATGTTGGCCTCCTTCAGCACGCCCGACAGGTACGGCCACACCTCGAAACGGCGCTTGCGCAGCGGTACGACGCCGTTGTCCAGGCGGGAGAGGTCGAGCAGCGTCTCCACCAGCCGGCCGAGCCGCTCCGTCTGCTTCAGGGCCGTGCGCATCGTCTCGGGGTCGGCGGCGGAGACACCGTCCACCACGTTCTCCAGGACCGCCCGCAGGCCCGCGATGGGGGTGCGCAGCTCGTGCGAGACGTTCGCCACGAGCTCCTTGCGCTGCCGCTCCTGGGCCTCCAGGTCGTCGGCCATGCGGTTGATCGTCTGGGCCAGGTCGCCCAGCTCGTCGCGGCGGTCGGCGCCCCTGACCCGGCGGGTGTAGTCGCCGTGCGAGATGCCCCGCGCGACGGTGTTCATCTCGTCCAGCGGAGCGGTGATCGAGTGCGCCACGAACTGGGTGATCAGCAGGGTCGCGATCATCGAGAAGACCGTGATGAAGCGCAGTTCCGTCTCGGTGCGCACCGCGATCATCAGCAGACCGGTGGTGATGAAGACGGCGACGACGACCAGCGTGCCCAGCTTGGTCTTGATGGAGAAGGGGCGCATGTCACCCCACGATCCCGAACCGGAGCCGGATCCGGTACCCGGAGCGGCATGCGGACCGGGGCCCGCGCTCGCGTCGGACGTGGTGCCGGAGACCGTTCCCGACGTTCCACCGGCGCCCGGGGCCGAACCCGGCGTCGGGCGCGTGACCGGGAAGCCGCCCGCGCCGACAGCCGGACCGGGACCCGGTGCCGGACTCGCGCCGGAAACAGGTCCTGCGCCGGGCGTCGCACCAGGCATCGCAGCGGAACCCGCCCCGGAGGCCTGGCCGGAACCCGTGCCGGAACCGGTGCCGGAGATCAGCCCCGCGCCCGCCTTGACGCGCCTGCGCAGTACACCGCGACCCCTCTTCACATACGCCCCCTCGGTCAGGGTGCCCGACTCTAGGGTGTCGGGGTCTCCAGCGCGTAGCCCACGCCGTGCACCGTACGGATCCGCTCCGCGCCGATCTTCCGGCGCAGCGCCTTGATGTGGCTGTCCACGGTCCGCGTGCCGGAGGCGTCCGCCCAGTCCCAGACCTCGGCCAGCAGCTGCTCGCGCGAGAGGACCGCGCGGGGCGTGTTCGCCAGGCAGACCAGCAGGTCGAACTCGGTGGGCGTCAGATGTACGTCGTCGGCGCGCACCCGGACCCGCCGCTGGGCGTGGTCGATCTCCAGCTCGCCGAGGCGCAGGATGCCGGAGCGCGGGGTGGACGCGGCCAGTGCGGCCCGCTCCACGCGGCGCAACAGTACGTGCACACGCGCGGCCAGCTCGCGCATCGAGAACGGCTTCGTCATGTAGTCGTCGGCGCCCACGCCGAGGCCGACCAGCATGTCCGTCTCGTCGTCGCGGGCGGTGAGCATCATCACCGGTACCGGACGGGCCGCCTGGACCCGGCGGCAGACCTCCAGGCCGTCGAAGCCCGGCAGCATGATGTCGAGGATCAGCAGGTCGGGCTGCCATGCCTCGGCCGTGTCGACGGCGGCCGGTCCGTCACCCGCTGTTTGCACGAGGAACCCCTCGGCGCGAAGCCGGGCGGCGATGGCGTCGACGATCGTCGGATCGTCCTCGACCACCAGCACCCGGCGCTGAGCGCCCGGCGTGGCCGCCGTGCCGTTGTGCGAGGTGTGTGTCTGCTCCATCGCCCGCCCCTGAGTGTGCTTTCCGGAACCAGTGGGGTGATTCCATGACTGCGCTTGACGCTTGAATGATCGGCGTCAGAGCAGCAGGGTACGGGCAGTGACCGTCGCTCGGCTATCCAGGTCTTACCGCGAGATGCACCACGTCCGGAACGCCCCGGGCAACGGGGATCTCTTCGGTACGCACGTGTCGGAACCCGGCATTCCGCAAGGTTCTTGCGAAATCAGGCGAAGGTTTGGCCGACCAAACAGCGAGTACCCCGTCCTGCCTCAACACCCGTGCGCACGCGGCGAGTCCGGCCCGTGAGTACAGGCTCTCGTTGCCCTCAGTGACGGTCCACTCGGGTCCGTTGTCGATGTCGAGGCACAGGACGTCGTACGTGTCGGATGTCTCATGGACGTGCGCGACGAGATCGACCTCGATGATCTCGGTGCGCGGATCCGCGAGCGCGGCGGCCGACAGCTCGGAGAGGGGCCCGGAGCGGTGCCAGTCGATGATGGCCCGCTCCCGTTCGGCGACGGTGATACGGCCCCAGCGGGGGTCGGCCGCCGCGTGGGCGAGGGAGAAGCCGACGCCGAGGCCGCCGATCAGGACCGTGGGCGCGGGGCGCCCGTCCAGCGCGCCGAGCGCGGCGTCGACCAGCAGTCTTTCCGAGCGGCCGTCGGAGGTGTCCATGAGGAAGCAGCCGTTGGCGATGATCTGCAGCAGCTCGCCGTGGCGGCGCAGCACGACCTCGCCGTACGGTCCCTCGCGGCGGTCGATGACTTGGGGGCTGCCGTGCGGGGCGTCGTACGCGGTCATGCCCCCATCCTGGCAAGCCGCCCCCGGCCGGGCAGCCGATTTTCGCCGCGCCGGCCGGCTCCGGCCCGCGGTGGCGTCCCCGGTTCCCCTGGAGCACGCTGGGACCCGGGCGGAACGGAAGGAGCCCCCGACGGTGGAACGCCCTCCCGAACCGCCCGCCTCCTCAAGCCCCTGTAAGGGGCGCGGGGAACTGCGCGACAAGCCCCCACCGGACCCGCACCCAAATCCGGACCCGCCGCCGGACCCCCCACCGGGCCCGCACCCAAATCCGGACCCGCCGCCGGCCCAGGCGCCGCGTCCCCGCCGGTGGGGGTGGCCGCTGCCCACCCCCACCGCCACCCCCTTCACCTTCGGGTACGCCGTACTCCTCCTCCTGACCTCGCTCTTCACCGAGTACGCGGCCCCCCACCTGGTGAGCCGCGTGCTCCAGGGCGCCAGCACAGACGTGGCGCACCTCGCGGAGGCGCCCGTACCCGTGCTGATCGCCAGCGCGCTGTGGGTAGCCGGCGGAATCTCCCCGGTGTTCGCGATCGGCTTCCTCCTCGTGCTCACCGCGCTGGAGCGGCGCATCGGCGGTTTGCGCACGGCGGGTGTCTTCCTGCTCGGGCACGTCGTGGCGACGCTGGCCACCGAGATACCCGTCGGCCTCTCGGTCCTCGCCGGGCACCTCCCCGACAGCTCCCTCCACCGCTACGACTACGGCATCAGCTTCGGTGTCGCGGCGAGCGCCGGCGCACTGGCCGGGCTTTTGCCGCGGTGGCCCCGCCTGCTCCTCCTGGCGGTGTCCGCCTGGCTGGTAGGCCAGGGCCTGGCGGCCTTCACCGACCCCCTGACGGACTGGGGCCACCTGCTGGCCCTGGCCGTCGGGGTCGCCACCTGGCCGTGGGTCCGGCGCGCGCACCGGGACCGCTTCCCGCAAGCGATCGCTCACAGCGAACAGCGGTAGGGGAACAATCAGAGGCTCACGTGCATTGAGTCGGCATAGCTCAACTTGAATGCCGAAGGGGAGATCATGACTTTGACGTCCGAACCGCTCACTCTGCCCGTGCTGCCGCTCGACGACGAGGTCGTGCTGCCCGGCATGGTGGTGCCCCTGGACCTGAACGACGCCGATGTACGCGCGGCGGTGGAGGCCGCCCAGGCTGCCGCCCGCTCCACCGGTGCCAGCAAGCCGAGGGTGCTTCTTGTTCCGCGCATCGACGGCACGTACGCGAACACGGGGGTGCTCGGCACCGTCGAGCAGGTGGGACGCCTCGCCGACGGTGACCCCGGTGCCCTGATCCGCGGTCGCGGACGGGTGCGGGTCGGCGCCGGTACGACCGGGCCGGGAGCGGCCCTGTGGGTGGAGGGCACACAGGTCGAGGAGACCGTGCCCGACCCGCTGCCCGGTTCCGTGACCGAGCTGGTCAAGGAGTACAAGGCGCTGGCCACGAACTGGCTGAAGAAGCGGGCCGCCTGGCAGGTCGTGGACCGCGTCCAGCAGATCGACGACGTGTCCGCGCTCGCCGACAACTCCGGCTACTCGCCGTTCCTGACGACCGCCCAGAAGGTCGAGCTCCTGGAGACCTCCGACCCGGTGGCCCGGCTGAAGCTGGCCACCGAGCAGCTGCGCGAGCACCTCGCCGAGCAGGATGTCGCCGAGTCCATCGCCAAGGACGTACAGGAAGGTGTGGACAAGCAGCAGCGTGAGTTCCTGCTGCGGCGGCAGCTGGAGGCCGTGCGCAAGGAGCTGCGCGAGCTGAACGGCGAGGCCGAGGGCGAGGAGTCCGACGACTACCGGGCCCGCGTTGAGGCCGCCGACCTCCCCGAGAAGGTCCGTGAGGCCGCGCTCAAGGAGGTCGAGAAGCTGGAGCGCTCCAGCGACCAGTCGCCCGAGGGCTCCTGGATCCGCACCTGGCTCGACACCGTGCTGGAACTCCCGTGGAACGAGCGCACCCAGGACGAGTACGACATCCAGGGCGCCAAGACGGTCCTGGACGCCGAGCACGCGGGCCTGGAGGACGTGAAGGAGCGGATCACCGAGTACCTGGCGGTCCGCAAGCGCCGTAATGACCGGGGTCTCGGTGTCGTGGGCGGGCGTCGTGGTGGCGCCGTGCTCGCACTCGTCGGGCCTCCCGGCGTCGGCAAGACCTCGCTCGGCGAGTCCGTCGCACACGCCATGGGCCGCAAGTTCGTCCGTGTCGCCCTCGGCGGCGTACGGGACGAGGCGGAGATCCGCGGCCACCGGCGTACGTACGTCGGCGCGCTGCCCGGCCGGATCGTACGGGCGATCAGGGAGGCCGGGTCCATGAACCCGGTGGTCCTGCTCGACGAGATCGACAAGGTGGGCTCCGACTTCCGGGGCGACCCGGCGGCGGCCCTCCTCGAAGTCCTCGACCCGGCCCAGAACCACACCTTCCGGGACCACTACCTGGAGGTCGAGCTGGACCTGAGCGACGTCGTCTTCCTGGCCACCGCCAACGTGCTGGAGGCCATCCCGGAGGCGCTGCTCGACCGCATGGAACTGGTGCGGCTCGACGGGTACACCGAGGACGAGAAGGTCGTCATCGCCCGCGACCACCTGCTCCCGCGCCAGCTGGAGCGGGCCGGTCTGGAGAGCGCCGAGGTCACCCTCGACGAGAGCGCGCTGCGCAGGCTGGCCGGCGAGTACACCCGCGAGGCGGGCGTACGGAACCTGGAGCGGTCCGTCGCACGGCTGCTCCGCAAGATCGCGGCGCAGCACGAACTCGGCGAGCGGAAGCTGCCGTTCACGGTCGGCGCGGACGATCTGCGCGCGCTGATCGGCCGGCCGCACCACGTGCCCGAGTCCGCCCAGGACCCGGCCGAGCGCCGTACCGCGGTGCCCGGCGTGGCGACCGGTCTCGCGGTCACCGGCGCCGGCGGCGACGTCCTCTTCGTCGAGGCGTCCCTGGCCGACCCGGAGACGGGCGCGGCGGGCCTGACCCTCACCGGTCAGCTGGGCGACGTGATGAAGGAGTCGGCACAGATCGCGCTCTCCTTCCTGCGCTCCCACGGCGCCGAACTGGAACTGCCCGTCGCCGACCTCAAGGACCGGGGCGTGCACATCCACTTCCCGGCGGGCGCGGTCCCGAAGGACGGCCCGAGCGCGGGTGTCACGATGACGACGGCACTGGCCTCGCTCCTGTCGGGCCGGCTGGTCCGCACCGACGTGGCCATGACCGGTGAGGTCTCGCTCACCGGGCGGGTGCTGCCGATCGGCGGCGTCAAGCAGAAGCTGCTCGCCGCGCACCGGGCGGGGGTCACCACGGTGATCATCCCGAAGCGCAACGAGGCCGACCTGGACGACGTACCGGCCGAGGTCCTGGAGAAGCTCGACGTCCACGCGGTGACGGACGTCCGCCAGGTCCTGGAGCTGGCGCTGGCGCCGGCGACGAACGGCGCGGCGACGGAGGTTCCGGTGGCCGCGTGACGAAGGCTCCGGTGGCGCAGTGACGGACGCCATCGGTCGGGTAGGGCCCGGGCCCCTCTTCCTGAGGGGTCCGGGCCTTCCGCGTACGTATGGGGAGGCGGCCGGCTCAGCCGTTGGCGAGGGCCACCACGCGGTCGAGGGCGCCGTTGAACTTGTCGTGGTCGCCGACCGTGGGGCCCGAGGACGTGTACTGCCACATCGTGTAGTAGTCCCAGCCCGCCGGGAGCGTGCCCACCGCCGAGGCGTACCGGGCGATCCAGAGCGGGTTGGCGGAGGCGAAACCGGAGTAGTTCCCGGTGCACTGGGTCCACCAGCTGGTGGCCGAGTAGATGACGGCGTCACGGCCGGTGCGGGCCTTGTACTGGTTCAGGAAGTCGCGGATCCAGGTGACCATCGCGCTCTGCGACTTGCCGTAGCAGGCCGCCCCGTACGGGTTCCACTCGATGTCGAGCGCGCCCGGCAGCGTCCTGCCGTCCTTCGACCAGCCGCCGCCGTTGTTCACGAAGTAGTTGGCCTGGGCGGCGCCGCCCGTCGTGTCGGGGGTCGCGAAGTGGTACGCGCCGCGGATCATGCCGACGTTGTATGAGCCGTTGTACTGCTGGGCGAAGTAGGGGTTCGTGTAGTACGTCCCCTCGGTGGCCTTCACATAGGCCCATTTGACCCCGCTGCTCCACAGGGTCGACCAGGCGACGTTGCCCTGGTGGCTGCTGACGTCCACCCCCTCCGTCTGGGTGGCGTCGCCCGGCGTCGGCAGGCCGTCCTGGCCGTCGTGCGCGATCACGCCCATGCCCATGTACGCGGAGCCGCGGGCCGGGACGTCCGCCGCCTGGGCGGGATGCGCGACGAGGAGGGAGAGGAACAGGGAGAGGGTCAGGAGCAGGATGCCCATCGCGCCGTGGCGCGTTCTGAGGTGGTCGCGCGCGTGCGAGCGGTGGGCCGTTCCGGATGTGCGCACGGACATGTTCGTGCCTCCGAAGGCTCGGTGGTGCCCGGGTGATGGTGGTCCATAAAGTGGCGTGGGCATGCCATGCGGGTGCTGGTTGAAAAAGCTACGCACGCGGGCGACCGGCGGAAAGAGGGCTCGGCGGCTGCCGTTGGTCTATTCCTGCGAAATACTGGCCGAGCTGCGGCAATGGCGGTCTTTGGCGGAAACTTTCAGGATCGGGAAACCGGGTCATGGGTGCTGACGTGCACGAGGGCGGTATGGGCGAGGGGCATCGGGCGGGATCCGGCGTTCCGGGGAGTGGTATGGACCAGGGTCCTGAGGGTCCGGGGGCCGGGGGCGGCGGATCCGTCGATCAGGAGTTCCTGGCGCTTGAGCGTGAGCTGACCGTGCTGCTGCGGCGGGCGCGGGCGTCCTCCGGGGAGATGGTGCGCGAGGTGCATCCCGATCTGGAGTCCTCCGCGTACGGGCTCCTCGTGCGGCTGGAGGAGCGGGGGCGGCAGCGGGCGACGGAGCTCGCCGCGTACATCGGGGTCGGGAAGGCCACGATGTCCCGGCAGCTGCGGGCGCTGGAGGAACTCGGGCTCGTCGCCCGCGAGCCTGATCCCGCGGATGGGCGGGCCTGGCTCGTGCACCTCACCGACGTGGGGCGGGAGCGGTTCGGGACCGTGCGTGATGCCCGGCGGGCCCGGTACGTTCGCGAGCTGGCGAACTGGGATCGGGGGGAGGTGGCTGAGCTGGCGCGGCTGTTGCACCGGCTGAATCGGGGGGTTGAGCGGGGCTGAGCGGCCCCGGCCGCCGGTCGTTGCCTTCTGGCTGACGGCCCGTCGTGGCTGGCCGCGCAGTTCCCCGCGCCCCTTGAGGGCGAACGACTGCGCAGTTCCCCGCGCCTCTGAATGTGCGGGTCCGGTGGGGGTTGCTCGCGCAGTTCCCCGCGCCCCTCGGGGAGGGGCTGCGCCCCGTCCCACTCAGGGGCGCGGGGAACGGCGCACCCGACCACGGCTCCGCGCCGCGCCCCGCCACCCCGCGGCGGGGTCACAGCTCCACGTGGACCACCGTCGCGTCGTCGTGGGGCTTGGAGCGGCCCAGGTACATGCCCGCCGTGTCCGCCCGCTCCAGGGCGCGGACCCGGTCGATCAGGGACCGGCCGCCCTCCTTGCGGATCAGGGTGAACAGCTCCGTCCAGTCGCCCTCGCCGAACTTCTCCACCCAGCGCGTCGCGCCGTCCGTGAGGGCCGTGAGGGCGCGCACCTCGGAGCGGGGCAGCGTGCCCGTGACCGCGCGCGACGCCACCGAGGGGTCCGCGGCGGCCGTGAAGAAGCCGCCCTCCTTGTTGCGCAGGATCGCGTCCGTCGCCGCGGCCGACCTCAGCGTGGCGTGCGGGACCCGCGAGAGGCGGTCGTCCAGGACGGGGATGACCGCGCCCGCCGGCGACTCGATGAGCAGCGCCGAGTCGGAGAGCACCAGATACTCGACCAACGCCTCTGACCAGCGCGCCAGCACCACCGTTGCCTGCGGGGTGCGCGGGTGAGAAAGGTCACAGGTTGCCCGATGTGCGTCGGAGGTACGCGCGATGGCGTGCCCCAAGACCTCAGTGAGCGTCAGATCTCGTCGGGAAACGGACAGTTCGTGCAACGCGCCACCGAGCCGGGCGGTGAACCAGGGGACGGAATGAAGACAGCCTTGATCGGTCGCGGGAGGTGTCACACCGTCCAGGACGACGATCGAACCGCCTTGTCCGGAGGCGGGAAGTCCGACCGATGCGTAGTCCTCGTCGGGGCGAGTGGGGTCACCGGGTACCGAGATCAGTTCCGAGCGCATCCGGCCAGTCTGCACGAGCCCTTCACGAGCTTCACCAAAGGCTGGCAACCGTCGGTCAGATGGTCCGGACGAGCAGGTCAGGCGCCTGTTTTGCGACGGATTCACCGACTCCGGCGAAGCGTGGCGGCGCATCCTGCCATCGGTTGCCGTGGACGTCCAACCGGCCTGCCACGCAGGGGTGTCGCACGCGCCAGGGGAACTTGCCGGGCCGCTCCCCGGCGATGTTCACTCCTTCGTGTGGCGGGTCAGGCGATGCGCGACCACTGCCCACCGGCACTGGGAGGGTCGGGAGCCGAACCGGGACGACACGCGAGTTGACGGATCGTCACCCGGGCCCATGGGGACACGAGTCAAGAATGCGAGCACCGGTGCAGAAAATGCGGCCTCGGCGCAAAGGCAGGCAGCCGGCCTCGGGTGGAGCCTCAGGGCACACCCCGAACTCACCGGCACCGCAGGACACTCCGGACCCCGCGGGACGAGGTCGGCCCGCTCACGTACGCAGCCGGCTGATCGTCGCCGTCGCCGTGGTGGCCGCCGCGATCGCCGGAGCGGGTGCTCCGTCCGTGATCGCCGCCTCCGGACAGCTGAACGATTCCCAGAACCTGGTGACGTCGGCCGAGCGGACCCAGGACGCCCTGGCCCTCGCCCACTCACTGGCCGACGAACGCGACGAGGTCACCTCGTACCTCGCGGCCGGCCGGCCCAAGGGGCAGGCCCCCTCGGAGCGCCGCAGCGCCCGCGTGGACCGCCAGGTCGACGAACTGCGCGTCGCCGCCGTCGAGGCGGACGCCCCCGCGTCCTTCCTCAAGACGCTCGACGCGATCGCCGCCGTCCGCAGGTCGGCGCTCACCGGGGAGAGCAGCGCCCTCGAAGCCCACCAGGCGTACTCGACGGCCCTCACCGAACTGCACGCCCTCGCCGAGGACCTCGCAGGGGAGATCCCGCCCCGCGCGGGCTCCGGCGCGCACGCCCTCGCCGACCTCGACACCGCCGTCCAGCAGGCCGCCTCGACCCGTGGTCTGCTGCTCGCCGCGCTGAGCGTGCCCACCAGCAGGCAGACCACCACCGACCCCATCACGGGCCTGCCCACCACGACCACCACGTCGTCGGCCGCCGCGACCAAGCAGCGCGACGCGCTCACCGCCGCGGCCCAGCAGGCCAACGTCCGTGAGCAGGCGGCCCTCGCCGACTTCGCCGGCACGGCACCCAAGGCGGACCGGACCTCGTACGACTCCACGGTCAACGGGCCGGATGTCGCGTCCGCCGAGAAGTACCTGGCGAGCCTGGCGGACCAGCCGACGCTCTCCGACGACGAACTGGCCACCAGCACCAAGAAGCTGGACGCGGCGCTCTCCTCCCGCGTCGAGCTGATGCGCGGCGTCGAGGCGTCCCTCAACACCCAGCGTGCCGAGGAACTCGCCCAGCTGCGCGACGACGACGTCACCGGGCTGGAGATCCGCGTCGCGATCCTCGGCGCGCTGATGCTGCTCGCCGTCGGCGTCTCCACCGGCATGGCCCGGTCGCTCACGCGCCCGCTGTCCGTCCTGCGCCGCGGTTCGGCGCGCCTGGCCGCCGAGCCCGGCACCGGCGACCCGGTCAAGTTCACCGGCCGCAACGACGAGTTCGCGCAGGTCGTGCGCTCCGTCAACACGCTCCACACGCACGCCGTCGCGCTCCAGGAGCGCCTCGGCACGCTGGAGGGCGACCGCAAGCACCTCATCGGCCAGCGCCAGAAGATGGCCGACGAACGCGACAGGTTCCGTACCGAACTCGCCGAGGCCACCGCGCATCTGGAGCAGGTCCGGCAGAACATCCACGGCACCTACGTCAGCCTCGCCCTGCGCACCCTGGGCCTGGTCGAACGGCAGCTCGGCGTCATCGAGGGCCTCGAAGAGCGCGAGCAGGACCCCGAGCGCCTCGCCACGCTCTTCAAGCTCGACCACTTCGCCACCGTCATGCGCCGCCACAGCGAGAACCTGCTGGTCCTCGCGGGCGCGGAGCACGGCCACCAGCACCCCGGACCCGTCCCGCTGGTCGACGTCGTCCGCGCGGCCGTCAGCGAGGTCGAACGCTACGAGCGCGTCCGGATCTCCGCGCTGCCGCCGCACGCGCACCTCGCCGGGTTCGCGGCGGACGACATCAGCCACCTGGTGGCCGAACTCCTGGAGAATGCCTCCTCGTTCTCGCCGCCCGACATCCCCGTCGAGGTCTCCGGCTGGCTCCTGGAGAGCGGCGAGGTCATGCTCTCCGTCCAGGACGAGGGCATCGGCATGACCGGCGAGCGGCTGGAGCGGCTCAACACCCGCCTCGCGGCCTTCGACCCCGAGGACCCGTACGACGAGGAGAGCGGCGAGGGCCTCGGCCTCGGCCTGTACGTGGTGGCCCGGCTCGCCCACCGGCACGGTGTACGGGTGCAGTTGCGCGAGCAGAAGCAGGGCGGCATCACGGCCGTCGTGGTCCTGCCCAAGGCGCTGCTCGCCGCCGCGCCCGCCGTGGCCGTGCCCCAGGCGACCAGCGCGCCCACGCCCGGGGGCGCCGCCGCGATGTCCCTGCCGGGAGCGGACGCCGAGGTCAACTCCAACGTCCTGTACGGCCGCCAGGGCCGCGACCCGCTGATCGCGGCGGCGGAGGACACCCTGCGCGAGACGGACGGGGCGGGGACCGCTCTCGCCCCGCCCGAGCCGGCTGCCGCGCCCGACCCGGCCGTCGCCGACGAGGCACCGGCCCCCGCTTCGGTGAACGCCGCCGACCCTGAGGCCACCGCCACCGCCACCGCCGACTCCGCGGACACCGCCGACTCCGTGGACACCGCCGGCCCGGGCGAACCGCCGTCCGAGCCCGACGCCCCGGAGGCGGAGCAGCCCGGCGGCCCCGAGACCACCATGGTCCTCATGGCCCCGCTGTCTCCCGCGCCCTCCGAGTCTGCGGCGGACGACCCGGCCGTGCGGCTCCCGGCGCAGGCCACCGGGGACCACCGCGCCGAGACCCGCCGTGCCCCCGACCCGTACGCCATCGGTCCCGACACCCACGAGCGCGCCCCGGACGACGTGCAGACGTCGCCGGAGCCGGTGGAGCCGGTGGAGCCGGTGGAGCGGATCACCGACAAGGGGCTGCCCAAGCGGACCCCGAGGATCGCCGCGCCCGCGCCGGCCGCCGGTCCGCGTCAGACGCCCGTCGACGCCGAGGCACTGCGCCGCCGCCTCGGCGGGTTCCACCGGGGTGCCAGCGAGGGCCGCCGCGATGTCGAAGCGGAGATCGCCGAACAGACGTCTGAGCTGGAGACGCCCGCCGCACATGCCGTAGAAACCAAGGGGGACACCGTCGAGGAGGCAAGCAGTTGACTGCGCCCAGTACCTTCGGACTGAGCCATGAAGCCCGTAATCTGCACTGGCTGCTGACGAACCTCGTCGAGGAGGTGCCGGGCCTCCTGTCGGTCGCGGTGGTCTCCTCCGACGGCCTGTTGCTCCTTTCCTCCGACCCCGGGAGAAACGCGCAGGCGCGGCAGGACGAGGGGAGACCCTCGGGTCCGCGCGGGTCCGCGGCGGACCTGGCCACCATCGTCTCCGGCATCGGCAGCCTCGCCATCGGCGCCGCCAAGCTGATGGACAGCGGCACCGTCAAGCAGACGATGGTCGCGATGGAGGAGGGCGGGCTCTTCGTCATGTCGATCAGCGACGGTTCGCTGCTCGGTGTGCACGGCGCCCCCGACTGCGACATGAGCGTCGTCGCGTACCACATGGCGCTCTTCGTGGGCCGTGCCGGACACGTCCTGACTCCCGAACTCCGCAGCGAGCTGCGCCAGTCGCTTGAGGCCACGACGATGGAGACGGCCAAGTGAGCGACCAGAGCGGCGCGTCCGGCGCGTCCGGCACGCCCAAACTGCCGGTCCGCGGCGGGGACCGCAAACCCGCCCGCGTACGCCCCTATTCGCTCACCGGGGGCCGTACGCGCTTCGGGCACGTGCTGCTCGTCGAGACGTTCGTGGCCGCACTGGAGGCCCCGGATGAGCGGCGTGAACTGGAGAATGGTTCACTCTCCACCCGGGTGATGCCGGAGATGAGGGCCATCGTCGAACTCTGCCGCCGGATGCGTACGGTGGCCGAGGTCGCGGCCCTTCTGAAGATGCCGCTCGGTGTGGTCCGGGTGCTCCTCAGCGACCTGGCGGACCAGGGCAAGATCCGTGTGTACGGAACAGGTCACGGCCCGGGACAGCCGGACCGTGCTCTGCTGGAAAGGGTGCTGAGTGGACTCCGTCGTCTCTGACGTCTCCCGCGTCTCGGATGTCTCCCGATCGTCCGGCCTCCCCGAAGTCGTGGAGCCCGACGAGGAGTTGAGGGCCTGGCAGAAGGATCGGACCCGCGCGCCGATCGCCACGAAGATCGTGGTGGCGGGTGGCTTCGGGGTGGGCAAGACCACCCTCGTCACCGCCGTCTCCGAGATCACGCCTCTCCAGACGGAGGCGTTGATGACACAGGCGAGCGAGGGCACCGACGACCTCAGCTCGACCCCGGAGAAGACCACCACGACCGTGGCCATGGACTTCGGCCGCATCACCCTCGACGACGACCTGGTGCTGTACCTGTTCGGTACGCCCGGGCAGCAGCGGTTCTGGTTCATGTGGGACGACCTGGTGCGCGGGGCGATAGGCGCCGTGGTCCTCGCCGACACCCGCCGTCTCAAGGACTGCTGGCCGGCGCTGGACTACTTCGAGAGCTGCGGGCTGCCGTACGTCGTCGCCGTCAACCACTTCGACGGCAGCGAGCGGTTCGATGCCGACGACGTGCGGGAGGCGCTCACGATCCCCGGGCACATACCTGTCATGATCATGGACGCGCGCCGCAGGATCTCGGTCATCGAGAGCCTGCTGGCACTGGTGGGCCACGCGCTCGACGTCAGCCCCGAATAGCTCGTACCGGACAGTCCGCACAGGACGTCAGCCCCGAACAGGGCGTAACAAGGCGTACGCGTACGCAGAGTGCACAGTGAGGACCCGCATGCGGAAGATACTCGTCGTCGGAGCCGGCCAGTCCGGACTCCAGCTCGCCCTCGGACTCCAGTCGAACGGGTACGAGGTCACCCTGATGTCCAACCGGACGGCGGACGAGATCCGTACCGGGCGCGTCATGTCGACCCAGTGCATGTTCCACACGGCACTGGAGCACGAGCGCGCGCTCCAGCTGAACTTCTGGGAGTCCCAGGCCCCGAAGATCGAAGGACTCGGCGTCTCGGTCGCGGCCCCCGGCTCCTTCGACCCGGGCCCCTCGCAGCGCGCCATCGACT
This sequence comes from Streptomyces sp. NPDC060205, assembly GCF_042728395.1. Taxonomy (NCBI): domain Bacteria; kingdom Bacillati; phylum Actinomycetota; class Actinomycetes; order Kitasatosporales; family Streptomycetaceae; genus Streptomyces; species Streptomyces sp. NPDC060205. The sequence continues at coordinate 46,872 of NZ_JBHWZP010000006.1, read as the reverse complement.
GGGTCGGCAAGCTCGACGGGTACGCGCAGTCCGTCGACCAGCGCGTGAAGATGGCCGGCTGGATGGAGACGTTCGCACAGCGCGGCGGCCAGCTCGTCATCCACGGCGCCGCCGTCTCCGACCTCGACTACTTCGCCCGTACGTACGACCTGGTCCTCGTCTCGGCCGGCAAGGGCGAACTGGTGTCGATGTTCGGCCGCGACGCCTCCCGCTCCCCGTACGCGCAGCCGCAGCGCGCCCTCGCCGTCGCGTACGTGCACGGGCTCGGCCCGCGCCCCGAGCACCCCGAGTTCGACGCGGTCCGCTGCAACCTCGTGCCCGGTGTCGGCGAGCTGTTCGTGATGCCGACGTTCACCACCTCCGGCCGGGCGGACATCCTCTTCTGGGAGGGCATACCCGGTGGCCCGCTGGACGCCTTCCAGGGTGTGAAGGACCCGGCCGAGCACCTCTCCCTGACCCTGGAACTCATGGAGCGGTTCACGCCGTGGGAGTACGCCAGGGCCACCAAGGTCGAACTCACCGACGCGGGCGGCACGCTGGCCGGCCGCTACGCGCCCACCGTCCGCAACCCCGTCGGCCGACTGCCCGGCGGCGGCCTGGTCCTCGGCGTCGCCGACGTGGTCGTGGCGAACGACCCGATCACCGGCCAGGGCTCCAACTCCGCCTCCAAGTGCGCCGCCTCGTACCTCGACTCGATCGTCGGCCACGGGGACAAGGAGTTCGACGAGCAGTGGATGCGCGCCACGTTCGAGCGCTACTGGGACACGGCCCAGCACGTCACGAAGTGGACGAACGCGATGCTCGGCCCGCCCCCGGAGCACGTCCTGAACCTGATCGGCGCGGCAGGCCAGCTCCCTCCGGTCGCCAACCGCTTCGCGAACGGCTTCAACGACCCGTCGGACTTCGAGAACTTCTTCTACGAGCCGGAGAAGACGGGGGCTTATCTGGCCTCGGTGACGGGTGGCTGAGGGCCGCTCGTGCCTGCCGCGCCGTCGTGGCCGGCCGCGCAGTTCCCCGCGCCCCTTCTGGGCGCCCTAGTCCGTGTCGTAGCCCTCGTCCGAGCCGTCCGTCGCGTTGTCGGGGAGCTTCGGTGGTGTGTACTGCCGTAGGGGCTTTCCCGAGGGGTCCGGGCGGACCGCGCCCAGGATCGGGTTGGCCGCCAGAGGGGAGACCTTGATCTTCGCTCCTGGTCTCGGGGCCTGGATCACCAGGCCGTCGCCCAGGTACATCGCCACGTGCGTGGCCTCGGGGAAGTAGACCACCAGGTCGCCGGGGCGCAGGTCGGGCAGGGGGACGCGGGGGAGTTGGGCCCACTGTTCCTGGCTGGTGCGGGGGATGGGGCGGCCCGCGTCCGTCCAGGCCTGTGAGGTGAGGCCCGAGCAGTCGTACGAGTCCGGGCCCTCGGCGCCCCACTCGTACGGCTTGCCGATCTGGGCCACGGCGTAGCGCAGTGCCGCGCCCCCCTGCGGGGTGGGGCGGCGGGTGCTGCTGAGCGCGCCCGACGCCACCAGTTCGTCCTGGGCCTTCGCGACCCCGGACCTCTCCAGTTCGGCCACCCGCGCGAGCTGCTCCTCGGTGAGCGAGGCCAGCAGCTCCTCGACGTCCTTCAGCCGCTCGCGCACCAGGTCGCGGTCCTTTCTCTGCTGACCGGCGAGAGCGAGCCTGTTGTCGAGGGCTGTGCGGGCCCGGCGTGCCAGATCGTCGGTCCGCCGTTCGTCCCCCGCAAGGCGCTCCATCGTCCCGGCCCGCTCCTGGGAGACCTGCCGGATGACGTGGCCCTGGTCGAGCGCGTGCTGCGGGTCGCGGGCGAGCAGCAGCTGTAGGTACGAGGAGATCTCGCTCCTGCCCTGGTACTGCTGCCGGGCGAGCCGTCCCGCGGCGCCGCGGCTGCCGTGGAGCGCGTGGCGGGCCGCGGTGAGCCGGCCGGTGAGCTGCGCGACCTCGGTCCGCTGCCGCTTCAGCCGCTCCTCGGTCGCGTTGTACGTCTCGGTGGCCTTCTCGGCCTCCCGGTACAGCCGCTGAAGGTCCGTCAGCAGTTCGGCCACGGGGCGCTCGGCCGCGGGGGAGCGGCTTTCGTCCGGGTCGGGCGCCGCCATGGCGGGTACGGGCACCAGCACCGCGCCGGCCGCGATCGCCGCCGTGCAGACCAGTCGCAGAAGCCTTCCTGACACGTCGTCACCTCCGGTGCGGGGCGGTATGTCCGCCTCTCCGCATCGTGAGCATCAGACGCCCGCACGAGCCGCGCGCGCCGACCGTGGGCGGACCGGCCCAACCACGTCACCCGTGGGTGTCCTCCGGCTTGCCGTCCGGCGTGGCGTCTGGCGTGGCGTCCGGCACCGGACCGGGAGCGGGGTCCGGCTTCGACCACGGCCACTTGAGTTTGCCGGTGCGGCCCGTGGGGTCGTACTCGTACTTCCATCCCTGGTGCAGGCCGAGGCGGCTGCTCGTGGCCGCCTGTACGCGGCGGTAGACCAGGAGGGTGGGCGCGCCGCCGTCGTTCGACGGCACCGGGACGCGGTACACCTTCGGCGGATGCCCGGTCGGGCCGAGCAGGACCGGCAGCACACGGCCGTCCAGGGGGCCGCCCTCGAAGGGGGTGTCTTCGCTCTTCACCGGGCCAGTGTCACAGCAGGTGGGCCGCGTCGCCCACCACGGGCAGCACCCGGCGGGCCAGCGAGCCCATCGGTCCGTCCGCGGACTCCAGCGTCAGCGCGGCCCGTACCACCGCGGCGGTCTGCTCGTCGCGGGCCGCCGACGCCACCAGGCAGGCCACGAACTGCTCGACGAGCCAGTCGCGCAGCTCGTCCAGCGGGGGTTCCTTCTCCTCGTCCAGCCAGATCAGCGAGGCCGCCTCGACGGCCGTGATCCACATCCGGACGGTCATGCGGAGCCGGTTCCCGGGCGCCTCAACGGCCAGGTGGCTGAGGATGTGCTCGGCGGCGGCCCGTCGTACGCCGTCCACGATGGCCGTCGTCCGCGACGTCTCGACCACGCTGCCGCCCTGCAGCAGGGCGCTGAAACCGGCGTCGTGCTGGTCCACGAAGGCGAGGTAGCGGTCCAGGGCGTTGGCGAGGCGGCGGGTGAGGGGACCGTCCGGCGGTTCGGCGAAGCAGTGCTCCAGCTCCTGTGCGGCGGAGCGGAGGGCCGCCTCGTACAACTGCTGCTTGCCGCCGGGGAAGTAGCGGTAGACCAGCGGGCGGGAGACGCCTGCCGCCTCCGCCACGTCGTCCAGGGAGATGTCCTCGGGGGCCCTTGCCGCGAACAGGGACAGCGCGGCGTCGAGGAGCTGACTGCGTCGCTCCTCGACGCTCAGGCGCCGGTATGCGCGGGTGGGGGCCTGCGAGGTCATGTTTTGCAGGGTAACCCGTTCCCGGGGGTGCGGGGTGGGCGTGGGGTGGGGTGGGGTCGGTGGGTGGGTGGGTGCGGGCCGGTGGGGGCTGGTCGCGCAGTTCCCCGCGCCCCTGACGGGCGGAGCTGCGCCCGCGCCTGACGGGCGGGGCTGCGCCCCTGCCCCGGTTCAGGCCAGCAGGCCCGACGACTTCCACAGGCGGCGGCCCGCGCCTCGTAGGACGCCTATGTCGTCGAGGAAGTCCGTGAGGCGTTTGCTGCCTGTCTGCATGATGTCCCGGCGGTGGGCGCTCGCCTTCACCTGGGCCTGGGCCTCCCGGCTGTCGAGGCCGACGTTCGTGTAGACCTCCGGGTTGACGAAGGCGACCGAGAAGACGCGGGCGAACTCGCCCGAGGTGATCCGGGTGAACTCCTGCGACCAGCGCGGCGCGGTCATCATCTGGCGGCGCAGTTCCTCACGCGCGTACCGGACGTGGCGCGACTCCTCCACCACGTGGATCCGCGTCACCCCGCGCACCAGCGGCTGCACCCGCTCGTCCGGGAACGTCAGCCGCTGCATCCAGTCGAGGACCTCCTCGCCCAGCAGCGTGGCCGTGAACGAACCAGGAGTCGTGGACACCGTCTTGAAGAGCCGGCCCAGGTTCTGGTGCAGCCGGCTCACCGGGTAGTGCGGGGTCCCGCCCCGGGTGATCAGCCGCGCGAACATCTTCGAGTGGCGGCACTCGTCCTCGATCTCGGTCAGCGCGTACCGCACGTGCGCGCTCGTCGCCGCCTTGTCGTAGATGTGCCGCACCAGCAGCTGCATGAGGATGATCTCGAACCAGATCCCCAGCGAGGCCAGTGCCGCCGCCTCGTGCCGGGAGAGCAGGATCCGCTGCTCCTCGCTCATCCGTTTCCACATCGGGGTGCCGTAGAGCGACACCAGCTCCGGCGGCCAGAACCACTTGCCGTCCTCGAAGGGCGCGTCCCAGTCCAGCTCCTCGTCCGGGTCGAAGGAGTGCTTCGCGGAGGATTCGAGCAGCCGCTCGGCCACCTGCTCGCGGTCCTTGAGCAGGCCGAGCGCGTCGCGCAGACCCGCGATCCCGGTGTCCTCAGGGTCCTCCGTCGTCACGGTCGTCATGGCTGTGCCCACCTCGCCGTACGTCGTCATGGCTCGTCGTGCGTGCGTCGCCGTGCCCTGACGCATGCTGGTTACCGCCGGTCACGTCTTATGAGACTGCTTGTCAGCAAGCCCGTCAATCCCCCCTGCGCAACTTGTTGACCCGCCGTCTACCACGTGTGAGCCTGCGAGACATGCCGACCTACGACCTGTACGCCAAGGACCCCGGAGCTCCCCTCTGGCAGGTGCCCGCGACCGGCGCGGCACGGTTCAGCTGGGAGTACGACGAAGGGCGCGACCGCCTGCTGGCCCTCTACCAGAAGGGCAAGGACAAACAGTGGGACGGGCAGAAGCGGATCGACTGGGACCTGGAGGTCGACCCGCACGACCCGATCGGCACCCCCGACGAGTCGATCTCCATCTACGGCACGCCGTACTGGGAGAAGATGAACGACCGCGACCGGGGTGAACTGCGCAAGCACGTCGCCTCCTGGCAGTTCAGCCAGTTCCTGCACGGCGAGCAGGGCGCCATGGTCTGCGCGGCCCGCATCGTCGAGTCCGTGCCCGACCTGGACGCCAAGTTCTACTCGGCCACCCAGACGATGGACGAGGCGCGGCACGCGGAGATCTACGCCCGCTTCCTCCACGAGAAGGTCGGGATGGTCTACCCGGTCGACGACAACCTCCAGTCACTGCTCGGCGACACCCTGCGCGACTCCCGCTGGGACATGCCCTACCTCGGCATGCAGGTCCTCATCGAAGGGCTCGCGCTCGCCGCGTTCGGCCTGATCAGGGACACCACCGAGAAGCCGCTGCCCAAACAGATCCTCGCGTACGTCATGCAGGACGAGGCCCGTCATGTGGCCTTCGGCCGGATGGCGCTGCGCGACTACTACAAGCAGCTCTCCGACGCCGAACTGCGCGAACGCGAGGAGTTCGTCATCGAGGGCTGCTACCTGATGCGGGACCGGCTGCGCGGCACGGAGGTCCTGGAGAACTTCGGCGTGCCCCGGGCCAAGGCCGAGGAGTACACCGAGCAGTCGGAGTTCCTGGCCCTCTTCCGCCAGCTGCTGTTCTCCCGCATCGTCCCCTGCGTCCGCGACATCGGCCTGTGGGGCAAGCGCCTCCAGCAGGCCTACGTCGACATGGGCGTCTTCGACATGGGGAACTCCAATCTCGACCTCCTGATGTCCCAGGACGAGGAGCTGGCGGAGAAACTCGACGCGGACCGCTTCGCGGCGGAGGAGCAGGCGCGGGTGACGGAGGTCGAGGAGGCCATCGACGCGGGCTCCCAGCCCTGATCCTCGAAGGGCGTCACCGGTCGAGCACCGCCTCCATCACCGCCCGGGCGATCGGCGCAGCGTCCCCGCCGCCGCTGATGTCACCCCGGTCGGCCGCCGCGTCCTCGACGACGACCGCGACGGCCACCGCCGGTTCCATGGAGTCGTCGTCCTGCGCCCAGGAGATGAACCAGGCGTACGGCGTACCGGAGTTGTGGACGCCGTGCTGGGCCGTGCCGGACTTGCCGCCGACCGTGGCGCCGGGGATCGCCGCGTTCGTACCGGTCCCCTTCTCCACCACGTCCGTCATCAGCTCGCGCAGCCGCACGGCCGTGCCGGGGTTCATCGCCCGGCGCAGGGTGTGCTGCACCGTCGCGGACACCGTGTCGCCGTCGGCGGTGGTCGTCCGCTCCACCAGGTGCGGGGTGCGCACCGAGCCGTAGTTGGCGACGGCCGCGGCCACCATCGCCATCTGCAGGGGCGTGGCACGGGTGTTGTACTGGCCGATGGAGGACAGCGCGAGCTGCGCCTTGTCGACCCGGGTGTCGAAGGTGCTGGGCGAGACCCGGAAGGGAATGCCGAGCTTCCGGTCGTTGAAGCCGAAGCCGGCCGCCGTCGTGCGCATCGCGTCCCGGCCCACCTTCACCCCGAGCCCGGCGAAGACCGTGTTGCACGACCACTGGAAGGCGTACCGCAGCGACGCGTCCGCGCACCCCTCCACCTCGTTGGTCAGCCGCGCCGAACTGCCCGGCAGCCGGTACGGGTCCGGGGAGTCGGTGGGCGCGTCCAGGTCACGCACCGCACCCGAGTCCAGCGCCGCCGCCGCGGTGACCACCTTGAAGGTCGAACCCGGCGGATACGTCTGCCGTACCGCCCGGTTGAGCATCGGCTTGTCCGCCGCGCCGTTCAGCCGCGCCCACGCCCTCGCCACGGCGGAGTCGGTCCCGGAGAGCTCCGCGGGGTCGTAGGAGGGGGTGGAGACCAGGGCCAGGATGCGGCCGGTGGACGGTTCGAGCGCGGCCACCGCGCCCCGCCGCGCACCGAGCCCGGCGTACGCCGCCTGCTGCGCCGCCGCGTCGAGCGTCGTGACCACCCGACCGCCGGGGTCACGGACCCGGGCGAGGTCGTTCCACAGCGGAAGCAGCGAGAGCGCCGGGTCGGTGCCCGCCAGTACGCCGTCCGCGGCGCCCTCCAGCAGGGAGGTCCCGTACACCTGGGAGGCGAAGCCGGTGACCGGGGCGTACAACGGGCCGTTCTTGTACGTCCGTTCGTAGCGGAACTGCTCGCCGGAGTCCCGGGACCCGGTGACCGCCCGGCCGCCGACGAGGATGTCACCGCGCGGCTGGCCGTAGCGGGCGATCGTGTGGCGGCGGTTGGCGGGATTCTCGTCGTACGTACGGGCCTGGACGAGTTGCACACGGGTGGCGTTGACGAGGAGGGCGAGCAGCAGGAGCGCGCAGAACGCGGCGGCGTGCCGGATGTACCGGGTCATGGGCCGGCCGTTGCCCGTCACGGCGCGACCCCCTCTCCCCGCTGCCTCTCCTCGCCCTGCTGTTTCTCCTCGGAGCGGCCGCGTGCCGAGTCGCTGAGGCGCATCAGCAGGGCCACGATGATCCAGTTGGTGACGACCGACGAACCGCCCTGCGCGAGGAACGGCATCGCCATCCCGGTCAGCGGGATCAGCCCCGTCACCCCGCCCGCGATCACGAAGACCTGCAGCGCCACGATCGAGGCGAGCCCGACCGCGAGCAGCCGGCCGAAGGGGTCGGCCAGGGCGAGGCCCGCCCGGATACCGCGTTCGACCAGCAGCCCGTACAGGATGAAGATCGCGGAGAGGCCGGCCAGGCCCAGTTCCTCGCCCGCCGTGGCCAGGATGAAGTCCGACTTGACGGCGAAGCCGATGAGGACCGAGTGGCCGGCGCCGAGGCCCGTGCCGAGGAACCCGCCGGCGGCGAACGCGAAGAGGGACTGCGCGAGTTGGTTCGGGCCGCGGCCCGCCTCGATCGACGCGAAGGGATGCAGCCAGTCCTCGACCCTGCTGTGCACATGCGGCTCCAGCCAGCCGACGGCGAACGCCCCGCACGCCGCGAGCAGCAGCCCCACCGCGATCCAGCCGGTGCGGCCCGTGGCCACGTACAGCAGGATCACGAACAGGCCGAAGAAGAGCAGCGAGGTGCCGAGGTCGCGTTCGAGGACCAGGACGCCCACGCTCAGCAGCCAGACCGCGAGGATCGGGCCGAGCACGCGCCCGGTGGGCAGTTGGAGCAGCCAGATCCGCCGGCCGGTGTACGCGAGGGCGTTGCGGTTGGCGGCGAGGTAGCCCGCGAAGAACAGCGCGAGCATGACCTTCGCGAACTCGCCCGGCTGGATGGAGAACCCGGCGATCCTGATCCAGATCCGGGCGCCGTTCACCGCGGGGAAGAAGATCGGCAGGACGAGCAGGGCCAGCGCGGTGACGACGGACACGTACGTGTAGCGCTGGAGCACCCGGTGATCGCGCAGGAGCACGATCACCGCGATGAACAGGGCCACGCCCAGGGTCGACCAGACGAGTTGCGTGGGCGCCGCCCGGTCGGCCGGGGTCTCCAGGTCGAGCCGGTAGATCAGGACCAGGCCCAGGCCGTTGAGCAGGACGGCGATCGGCAGCAGCAGCGGGTCGGCGCAGGGGGCGCGCAGGCGCACCGCGAGATGGGCGAGGAGCGCGAGCACGCCCAGCCCGGCGCCGTATCCGGCGGCGCCGGGCGGGACGGATCCGGTCCGTGCGAGCCCGACGCCGCAGTAGCCGTACACGGAGAGCAGGACGGCCACGATCAGGAGGGTGAACTCGATGCCACGGCGCCGGGGGAGGCGTACAACGGGAGCCGGCGGGTCCGCCTGCACTGTCGTTCCGGGCGAGAGCATGTCCGGAAGTTAGCAAGCCGGTCGCCCGATGTCCTGTTATGTCGCGACAGAGGGGCTGTGCCGGTGTGCCTCGGGAGGCACGGGGGGTGCGCTCAGCACCAGCGGGGCGAGGCGCCGATGTTGTCGATGTAGCGGGCGGCTCCCCAGGCCCAGGTGCCGTCGGCGAGGAGGTACCACAGGGTGTTGCCCTGGACGCTCTGGCCGGGCGTCTTGCAGAAAATGGAGACGACCTCGCCGTACTCCGCGAAGCCGATCACGGCACTGCTGCGGGTCGGCTTGTCCCGCAGGTTCAGCCCGCCGGGCGCGCTGATGCGGCCCTTGTAGTACCGGGGGTGACTGCTGTCGTGGCTGCCGTGGTGGTCGCCCCAGTCGTCACCGGCGAGGGCGGGGCTCGCGCCCCCGAGGACGAGACCGCCACAGGCGGCGGCTATCCCGAGACGACGGACGAAAGCGGTACGCAGAGACATGGCGGACTCCTCCGAAATGGTGACCAAGGCTGACTAACCGCCACATTAGAATCCCGCCCCCACAACCGCCCGCCACACTGAGCCATCGGGGCGCAGCCGTCCGGGGGCGCAGCGCTCTGGGGGCGCGGGAACGGCGCAGTCCTTTCGCCCTTAAGGGGCGCGGGGAACGGCGCAATCTTTTGTCTTTGAGGGCCGCAGCCCTTAAGGGACGTGGGGACTGGCGCAGTCTTTTGCCTTTCAGGGGCGCGGGGAACTGCGCGACCAGCCACGACGGACCCGCACCCGACAGCCGACCGCCCCTCAGGAATCGGCCAGCGTCAGAACGGCGACCGCACCCCCACCCACCCCGTTGGCGAACACAAGCCGCGCCCCCAACACCTCCGCCTGCCCCACGGCGATGGTCAAACCCAACCCGTGCCCCCGAGCACCCCCTTCCGTCCGGAACCGCTGCGGCCCGTGCCCCAGCAGATACTCCGGATACCCGTCCCCGTGATCCCGCACGGTGATGACACCCCCGTCGACCGTCAACGTCACCGGCCCCCGTCCATGCCGATGCGCGTTGGCCACGAGATTCCCCAGCACCCGCTCCAGCCGCCGCCGATCGGTCTCCACGACGGCGTCCCGCAGAATGCTGATCTCCGTACCGATGCCGGTACCCGCGCCCGGGCCCGCGGCCCGGACCACCCGCTCGGCCACGTCCCCCAGCCGCACCGCGTCCACCTCCGCCCGCTCGCTGCGCGCGTCCAGCCGGGAGATCTCCAGCAGATCCTCGGTGAGCGTGCGCAGCGCGGCGACCCGGTCCCGGACGAGTTCGGTCGGACGGCCGGGCGGCAGCAGTTCGGCCGCCGCGTGCAGCCCCGTCAGCGGGGTCCGCAACTCGTGCGCCACATCCGCGGTGAACCGCTGCTCGCTCAGCAGTTTGTTCTGCAGCGAGGACGCCATCGTGTCCAGCGCGCCCGCCACCGCGGCCACCTCGTCCTGGGGACTCGCCGGGCCTCCGGTCCGCGGATCCCCGGCCCTGGGATCCCCCACCCGCGCGTCCAGATCGCCGGCGCTGATCCGCCGCGCCACCTGGGCCGTCGAGTGCAGCCGCCGCGTCACGCGCGTCACCGCGAACGCGCCCACCAGCAGCGTCACGCCGATCGCCAGCGCCGAGGAGCCGAGGATCGCCCGGTCGAGCCCCTCGATCGTGCGCACGCCCTGCGCGTAGTCGACCTGTACGGCCAGCGCCCGCCCGCCGCTCACGGGCCCGGCCGCCCACATCGTGGGGTACGGGTCACCGGTCCCGACCATCGTGCCGCGCCGCCCGCCCGCCGCGAGCGTACGCAGCTCGGCGGGCAGCCCGGCCGGATCCACCCCCGCGCCTGGCGGCAGCCGGTCGCCCGCCTCGAAGGCCTCCGTGGCCTGCGTCAGCCGGTCGAGCGCGTGGTCGCGGGCCTCGCCGACGGTCTGGTCGGTCACCGAGACGTGCACGAGGACGCCGAGGAGCGCGGCGAGCCCGCAGCACATCACCGTGATGAAGACGGCGGCCTTCCAGGTGAGACCCGCGGCCCGCCGGCGCAGCCGCCCGATGCGGCCGGTCCCCGGGAGCTGCCGGGGGACCGGCCCCGGCAGCGGCTCCCGCGGTGGACGGTTCACCGGGTCCCGGCCGAGGGGGCCGGGGTGCGGGCGGGCGCGCGTCCGGAGGGCGGCGCCGTGGCTCCGACCCGCAGGATCTCGTCCTTGGCCGCGAGCATCGCCCGCTGCCGCCGGTCCCACGACCAGACCGTCCGGTACTCGTAGCCCGCCAGTTTCGACGGCGAGCGGATGATCACGTCCCGGCCCGCGATCTCGACTCCGAGCGTGCTGTCGGTCGTCGCCATGACCTCCGTCAGCCGGTGCCCGATGACGGTGTACGTGCGCACGCCCAGCTGGTGGTCGGGCATCCGCACCCCGAGCACCATGTCGTCGCGGCCGTCACCGGTGAGGTCGCGGTAGTACGCCCGCAGGACCGGGCACGCCGGGCCGCGCGCGCTCTTCCCGCCGCACCGCGCGACCTGCCGGGCGGTCTGCGCGTAACGCCCCTTGCCGGTGTAGAGGTCCGGGTGGGCGGCGATCTCCGCGCGGAAGACGGCGACCGGGTCGGCCTTCCGGATGTCGTCGTCCGGGACCGGGACGCCCTTGACCGTCTCGGTGTCCGCCTCGCCGTAGTCGACGGCGGGCGAGGCGGCGGGCGGGACCTGCGGCCACAGCCGGGTCGGCGCCACGGCGGTGGACGTCGGACCGGCGCCGCGCAGGTCGCCCGGGTCGCCGCAGCCCGCGAGCAGCGGACCGGCGAGCGCGAGCGCGACGAGCAGCGCGACCGGCGGCGCGGCGGCGGACGGCGCGGCGGCGGGCCGCGCGAAGGCCGCGGGGCGGTTGGGGATCACTGCGCTCCTGCGTCGGGGCCGGACGGGGCCGGACAGGGCCGGGCTTGGGCGGTCGGGGCAGGGGGCATGACTGATCGACCCTGCCGTCCGGGACACCTTATTCGTACGGAAGTCCCTTTTGTTCGCCGAGTGGGCCGAGTGGGCCGAGTGGGCCGATTGAGACGAGCGGGCCGGGTGGGACGGGCCGGCGGTGCCGCCGCCGACCGGTTACTCGGCCAGTTCCTCCAGCAGCCGGGCCGTGACAAGACCGGTCCGCAGGTACTCCACGAAGAGTTCGTTGTGCAGGGCCCACGGGGAGCGGCGGGAGCGGATCAGCCGGATCGCCTCGTCGGCCGTACGCCCCGCGAGGACCAGGGCGTGGGCGACGACGAGCCCCGAGCGGTTGTAGCCGTGGAAGCAGCGGACCAGGACGCGCCTGCCCTCCTCCAGCGCCTCGGCCGCCGTCCGGGCGAGCCGGATCACGCCGGCCAGCTGGGTGCCGTCCAGCGGCCCGTCCGGGATGGCCCACACATGGTGCTCGACGCCCGGCTCCGGGCCGTGGCCGGGTAGTCGCAGCAGGGTGAGCACCAGGTCGAACTCGTCGTGTACGACGGCGAACTCCGGCTCTCCCGACCGGCCCGTGTACTGGTGCCCGCCCATCCACAGACCGGGCACTATCTCGTTCCACGGGCTGTCCGGGGCCGGCACATCGGGTTGCCTTCTGCGAGCCCGCAACGGCGCCTCCCCCTCCAACTGCTTCCAAAGGTAACCGCCTTCTTGCCCCTGGAGCACCCCGCCTGTTCCCATGGTCGAGGGGTGATGATGCATGAACACACTGCGCGTCATACCGACTTGGCGGCACGGTCAGGAACGGCTCTACGTCTGCCGCACGGACGGCAGGAACGTCGCCTGGTACGACAGGGAGGCCGCCCGGGTCAATCTGCTCAGCGAGGAGCGGCGCGAGGACGTGCTCGATGTGCTCGGACCGTTCCTGAGCGGAACGGTGACGGTCGGACCGCCGCCGGTGCCGACCCCCGCCGAACTCGCCCGGCTGTCCCTGCACCCGGACGACGACCTCGCGCCGAACCGGCCCGGCGAGGCCCTGCAGACCGTGCTCGACCACGAGCCGGGCCCGCAGCGGCGGATGCGGCCGGATCCCCGGCGGCACGCCCTCGCGGCGGAACTCGCGGTGGGTGAGGCGCTGGACCGGCTGGAGGGGGCCGGGTGGCGCACCCTGCACTCGGTGCCGCTGCCCGGCGGCGACCGCGTCCACCACCTGGTGATCGGCCCCGGGGGCCTGTTCGCCGTGCACACGGTGTACGCCCGCAAGCAGCGCGTCCACGTCGCCGACCCCATGGTCACGGTGGGGCGCCGGGAGGCCCGGCCCCTGCTGCGCGCGGTCCGCGCCGACGCGGACCGCGCCTCGTACGCCCTCACCGCCGAGGTGCGCCCCGTCCTGGCCCTCTTCGCCCCCAAGAACGTCTCGGTGACGGCCCCACCGCGCGAGCTGCGCATCCTGCTGGACACGGACGTGACCTCCCTGGCCCGCGCGGGAGGAGTCCTCAAACCAGCGGACATAGAGGCCCTCCACGCGATGGCCCGCGACCGGGGCACATGGCTACGACTCTGATGTCAGGCCGGTGACCCCGGGTTCCTGTGGTCCGCCCGCACGGCAAGAGCGCCCCGAAAGGGGCGCGGGGAACGGCGCGACGAGCCCCCACCGGCCCGCAGCCGGGCGTCATGCCGGTGACTCCGGGTTCCTGTGGTCCGCCCGCACGGCAGCAGCGCCCCAAAGGGGCGCGGGGAACGGCGCGACCAGCCCCCACCGGCCCGCGGGCGAGTGTCAGGCCGGTGACCCCGGGTTCTGTGGTCCGCCCGCACGGCAAGAGCGCCCCAAAGGGGCGCGGGGAACGGCGCGATCAGACCCCAGCCGAGCGTCACGGCAGTGACCCCGCCAGGCCCGCGTCCAGCAACGGCGCCAACAGATCGCCGTGGCGATCGAGACGCCGCGCGATGTCCCCGGCGACGAAGGCCAGTTCGGTCGGAGCCCCGCAGGACTCGACCTCGTTCCAGGTGACAGGGGCGGAGACCGTGGGCGCCGCCCGAGCCCGGAGCGTGTACGGCGCGGCGGTCGTCTTGCGCGCCGCGTTCTGGCTGAAGTCGACGAAGACCTTGGCAGCCCGCAGACTACGCGTCATCCGGTGGACGACCAGCCCGGGCAGCTCGCCCTGCGCCTCCACCGCGAGCGTCTTGGCGTAGGCGGAGACCTCGGCGGACGGCGTGGGCTCCAGGGCGGCCAGCAGATGCAGCCCCTTGGAGCCGGACGTCTTCGCGTACGCCGTCAGACCGTCCGCCGCGAGCCGGTCGCGCAGCCATACGGCCACCCGGCAGCACTCCACGATCGTGGCCGGCGCGCCGGGGTCCAGGTCGAGGACCAGCCGGTCGGCGACATCGGGGGTCCGCGCCCGCCACTGCGGGGTGTGGAACTCGGTGACCAGGTTCGCCGCCCACATCAGGGAGGGCAGGTCCTGGACCAGGACCATCCGGGCCGGCCCCTCCGAACGGGGGACCTCCGTGGTGGCGACCCAGTCGGGCGTACCGGGCGGGACGTTCTTGGTGAAGAAGACCTGGCCGTCCGGGCCGTCCGGGTAGCGCAGCAGGGAGACCGGACGGTCGCGGAGGTGGGGGAGGAACGCCTCCGCCGCGGTCGCGTAGTAGTGCAGCAGCTCACCCTTGGTGAAGCCGGTCGCCGGGTGGAGCACCTTGTCCAGGTTGCTCAGGGTCACCTTTCGCCCGGCCACCTCAGTGATTGGCGTCATAGGATGACAATCCCACGTATTCGTACGAAAACGGGTGGCGGGGGCGAGGGGACGGGTGACAGCGACCTGAAGGGTGTCGGACGTGAGATCCATTTGGAACGGTGCCATCTCCTTCGGCCTGGTCAGCATCCCGATCAAGCTGATGAACGCCACGGAGAACCACTCGATCTCCTTCCGCCAGATCCACACCGAGGACGGCGGCCGTATCCGCTACCGCAAGGTGTGCGAGACGGAGGACCGCGAGGTGCCGTCGTCGGAGATCGGCAAGGCGTACGAGGACGCGGACGGCACGATGATCCCCATCACGGACGAGGACCTGGCCTCCCTGCCGATCCCGACCACGCGGACGATCGAGATCGTGGCCTTCGTGCCGGCCGACCGGATCGATCCGCTCCAGATGGACACGGCGTACTACCTGTCGGCGAACGGGGCGCCCGCGGCCAAGCCGTACACCCTGCTGCGGGAGGCGCTGAAGCGCAGCCAGAAGGTCGCCGTCGCGAAGTTCGCGCTGCGCGGGCGTGAGCGGCTGGGCATGCTGCGGGTCGTCGACGACGTCATCGCCATGCACGGGCTGCTGTGGCCGGACGAGATCCGGGCGCCCGAGAACGTCGCCCCGGACGAGGGTGTCACCGTCCGGGACAAGGAACTGGACCTGGCCGACGCGCTGATGGACACGCTCGGGGAGGTCGATCTCGCGGAGCTGCACGACGACTACCGCGAGGCGGTGGAGGAACTGATCGCGGCGAAGGCGTCCGGGGAGGCGGTGCCGTCCGCTCCCGCCGCGGAGGCGTCCGGGGGCAAGGTCATCGACCTGATGTCCGCGCTGGAGAACAGTGTGCGGCAGGCGCGGGGCGCTCAGGGCGCTCGGCGGGAGGACGCGGAGGTGAAGCCCCTTCGCAAGAGGGCGGCGAAGAAGACGGCCGCGGGTTCTGCGAAGCCGGCGTCGACGAAGAAGAAGGCTCCGGCGAAGAAGGCGGCTTCGGCGAAGAGTGCGACTTCGGCGAAGAAGGCGACTTCGAAGTCGGCGGCTGGAGAGAAGTCGTCGGACGCTTCCCCGCCGAAGAAGGCTCCCGCCCGGAAGAAGGCACCGGCCTGAGGTCTTTCTTCGCCTGCGGACCGTCCGTGGCCGGCCGCGCAGTTCCCCGCGCCCCTGAAAGACGCGCCTGGCGTCGCGTGTGGGGGCGGGGGTGGTCCGGGACATGTGGTCGGCGCTCCCGAGCCAACAAGTGAACCCCCCTTGCCGCACCGCCCACACATCCCGAACCACCCCCTCAGGCCACATCAGCGCCCGCGAGAGGAGTGGGGTAACCGCTCCCCCCCCGGCCCCTTAGGGGCGCGGGGAACGGCGCGCTCAGCCACGCACGACGGCAAGGTGCAAGACGGGCCCCGCCCCCACTCCCTAGGGGCGCGGGGAACGGCGCGCTCAGCCACGCACGACGGCAAGGTGCAAGACCGGGCCCACCCCCACTCCCTAGGGGCGCGGGGAACGGCGCGACCAGCCACGTACGACCCGCACGTACCCCGACGGACGTCACGACGTCGCGGCCCATGCCAAAGAGGGCGCGCACACCGGCATGTTCATCAGGCGGACACGTGCGTCCAGACCGCCCGTTCGTTCTAAAGTCATGATCCCGGGCGAGTGGTGGAGGCAGGCGAACCATGCCGAGCAGTGATGCGCCGAAGTGGCTGCGACCGCTGGGCCCGGAGGTGCGGACCCTCCCGGCCGGCCAGTGGTGGGACGCGGTGCGGGTCCCGCTGACCACGGGCCTGCGCATCCTCGAACATCTGGGCCCCCATACGGGAGCGGTGATCGAGGACGGCTACGGCGGCGTCCTGTACTGGCTCGTCCCGCCGGGCGAGGCCGCCACCTGGGACGTACCCCCGGCCCGGATTCTCGGCCAGGGCTCCCACGTGGCCGTCCCGCCCCGGCACCGTACGTACGCGCCCGGTCTGCACTGGCGCGTGCCGCCGACCAGGACCCGCCACTGGACGGACCCGGCCCAGCTCCACGCCGCCCTGCGCCGCGCCCTGTCCTGACCGAGGGCCCGCCCGGCGTTCTCCTCCCTCGCAGCATCCCGAGCGGAGATCTTGACGACTGCAAGTTACCGGTAACATCATGGTTAAGGCCCGCGCTCGGCTAGGCCACCGACAGGCCACCGGCAGGCCATCGAGTGGTCCGGGGCGCGCGCCGTCCCGCTCCTGCTGGGCGCGGCCTCGGCACTGTGCCCGGCCGTCACGCTCCGGCCGACCCGCGCCACGCGCCCGGCGACGGCCGACCACCGCAACCGCCGGCACCTCGGCCGCTGACGCGGTCTCGGTACCGATCCCCGTCCGAGCCGAAGGGAAGCAGCTTCCTGATGACTGTTCTGAGTACGTCCTCCGACGGATTCCGGCTTCATGGAGAGCCGTTCCGGATCATCTCCGGTGCGATGCACTACTTCCGCATCCATCCCGACCAGTGGACCGACCGGCTCCGCAAGGCCCGGCTGATGGGCCTCAACACGGTCGAGACGTACGTCCCGTGGAACCTCCACCAGCCCGAACCCGGCACCCTCGTCCTCGACGGCATCCTCGACCTGCCCCGCTATCTGCGACTGGCCCAGGCCGAGGGCCTGCACGTCCTGCTGCGCCCGGGCCCGTACATCTGCGCCGAGTGGGACGGCGGCGGTCTGCCCTCCTGGCTCACCACGGACACCGACATCCGGCTGCGCACCAGCGACCCCCGCTTCACCGACGCGCTCGACCGCTATCTCGACCTGCTGCTTCCCCCGCTGCTGCCCCAACTGGCCGCGAACGGCGGCCCGGTGATCGCCGTACAGGTGGAGAACGAGTACGGGGCGTACGGCGACGACCGCGCCTACCTGGAACACCTCGCCGCGTCCTTCCGCGCCCGCGGCGTCGAGGAACTGCTCTTCACCTGCGACCAGGCCAACCCGGCGCACCTGGCGGCCGGCAGTCTTCCCGGCGTCCTCGCGACCGGCACGTTCGGCAGCCGGATCACCGAGTCCCTCGATCAGTTGCGCGCCCATCAGCCCGAAGGGCCGCTGATGTGCGCCGAGTTCTGGATCGGCTGGTTCGACCACTGGGGCGAACCGCATCACGTGCGCGACGCGGCCGACGCCGCCGCCGACCTCGACCGGCTGCTCTCCGCGGGCGCCTCGGTCAACATCTACATGTTCCACGGCGGCACCAACTTCGGCTTCACGAACGGCGCCAACCACGACCACGCGTACGCGCCGATCGTGACCTCGTACGACTACGACGCGGCCCTCACCGAGTCCGGCGACCCGGGGCCGAAGTACCACGCCTTCCGTGACGTCATCTCCCGCCACGCCCCGGTCCCCGACGAGCCCGCCCCGGCGTCGAGTCCCAAACTGCCCCACACCGTCGTGGAGTTGGGTGATCGTGCGTCGCTGCTCTCGCACGCGGGCGTTCTTGCCAAGCCGGTACGCGTCGACGCCGGGCCGGTGACCATGGAGGAGCTGGGACTGCGGGCCGGGTACGCCCTCTACCGCACGACGGTTCCCGTGTCCGGCGACGGTGTCCTGCGCTTCGCGGGCGGGGTCGGCGACCGCGCCCAGGTCTTCGTGGACGGCGCCCCCGTCGGCGTACTGGAACGGGAACGGCACGAGGACGCCCTGTCCGTGCGCGTGCCGCGAGCCGGTGCCACGCTGGACGTGCTCGTCGAGAACATGGGCGGCGTCAACTACGGGCCGCGTATCGGCGCACCCAAGGGGCTGCTCGGGCCCGTCACCTTCGACGGCACCGCCCTGCACGGCTGGGACTGCCACCCGCTGGCCCTGGACACCGTGGGCGCGGTCCCCTTCGCTCCGGCCGCCGGCTCGCCGTCCGACGCCGGGCCCGCCTTCCACCGCGGCACCTTCGAGGTCGGGACGCCCGCCGACACCTTCCTCTCGCTGCCCGGCTGGACCAAGGGCCAGGCCTGGATCAACGGCTTCCACCTCGGCCGCTACTGGAACCGCGGCCCGCAGCGCACGCTGTACGTGCCCGCGCCCGTCCTGCGCCCCGGCACCAACGAACTGGTCCTGCTGGAGTCGCAGGCCACGACCGCACCGCGCGTCCACCTCACCGACAGCCCCGACCTCGGCGCGGTGAACCCGTGATGCCGCCGCTCCGCCTGAAGGTGTCCGCGCCGGCCGCGCCACCGCTCACCAGCCACCTCCCCTTCTCCGACGCGCCCGGCGTCCCCGACCCGATCGAGGTCACCAGCCGGTACCTCACCCGTGGCGGGCGCCCCTGGTTCCCGGTCTCCGGCGAGTTCCACCACACCCGCTACCCGGCGGCGGAGTGGGAGGAGGAGCTGCTGAAGATGAAGGCGGGCGGGGTG
The DNA here is from genome assembly GCF_042728395.1 of Streptomyces sp. NPDC060205. NCBI lineage: Bacteria > Bacillati > Actinomycetota > Actinomycetes > Kitasatosporales > Streptomycetaceae > Streptomyces > Streptomyces sp. NPDC060205. Next base: position 28,223 of record NZ_JBHWZP010000006.1, on the reverse strand, counting down.
ACGGCCGTCGCGAGTTACGTCATCTGGATCCATCACGAGGAGGTCGAGGGCCGGATCCGCTTCGACGGCGACCGGGACCTGCGGCGCTTCGCCGGACTCTGCGCCCGCCACGGCCTGGACTTCGTCCCGCGCATCGGCCCCTGGTCCCACGCGGAGGTCCGCAACGGCGGCTTACCCGACTGGCTCCTGGCCCGGGCCTGTACCCCGCGCACCGACGATCCCGCGTACCTGGCACCCGTACGCACCTGGTACGAGGCCGTCGCGGCGCAGCTGAGCGGGCTCGACCGCGCGCACGGCGGCCCGATCGTCGCGATCCAGATCGAGAACGAGCTGTACGACCAGCCGGGCCACCTGCTGACCCTGAAACGCATGGCCCAGGCGGCCGGCCTGAGCGCCCCGCTGTGGACCTCGACGGCCTGGGGAGGTGTGCGACTCCCGCCCGACGAACTGCTCCCGCTGTACGGCGGCTACCCCGAGACCTTCTGGACCGAGGCCGACGGCGGCTGGCCCGACACCTGCCGCAAGCACTTCTTCTTCACGCACCAGCGCGACGACGAGGGCATCGGCGCCGATCTGCGCCCGACGACGGTACGCGGTACCGAACCGATGTCCACGGAAGGCCGATTCCCATGGGCCACCTGCGAGTTGGGCGGCGGCATGGCGGTCTCGTACCACCGCCGCCCGCGCGTCGACGCGGCCGACGTCGGCGCGCTCGGCCTCACGAAGATCGGCTGCGGTTCCGTGTGGCAGGGCTACTACATGTTCCACGGCGGTACGAATCCGGCGGGCGAGCGGACGACCCTCCAGGAGTCCCACGCGACGAGGTACCCGAACGACCTCCCTGTCCGCACGTACGACTTCCAGGCGCCGCTGGGCGAGTACGGCCAGTACCGCCCCTCGTACGACGAACTGCGCCTCCAGCACCTGATGCTGGCGGACTTCGGCGAACTGATCGCGCCGATGGAGTCCTTCCTCCCGGCACGGCAGCCCGCGGGGCAGGACGACCGGGACACCCTGCGCTGGGCGGTCCGGGCCTCGGCGGGCTCCGGCTTCCTCTTCGTCAACAACCACCAGCCGCACGAGGGGTTGCCGGACCATCCGGACACCTCGTTCACGGTCGAGTTCCCGGCCGGCCCCGCCCTCACCTTCCCCAGCACACCGGTCACGGTCCCGACGGGCGCGTACTTCTGCTGGCCGCTGCGCCTCGACGTGGGGGGCCTGCGCCTGGACTGGGTGACGGCGCAGCCGGTGTGCACGGTCGCCGACGACGACGGCCGTACGGTCCTGGTACTGGCGGCGACGGACGGCGTACCGGTCGAACTGGCGCTGGACGCGCGTACGTTGCGGTCGGTTCGGGTGCCCTCCGGGCAGAGCGCCACACTCGACGACCGCGTCCTGATCACGGGCCTGCGTCCCGGCACCGACGCCCTGGTGGAGGTGGACACGGCGGACGGCAACCGGGTCGGCCTCCTGGTCCTGGACGCGCGGACGGCCCGTACCGCCTACAAGGGTGTCGCCTGGGGAGCGGAGCGGCTGGTGCTCTGCGAGCCCGGTGACGGTGTCGGTGGTGGTGTCGGCGCCGGTGTCGTCTTCGACGCGCACGCGCGGGGCGGGCAGGGGGAGGTACGGGTGCACGGGCCGGCCGGTGAGATGTCGCTGGCCTTCCTGCCGGCGCCGGGACGGCCTCCGGTGGTGACGGGCGGGAGCGTGCGGGAGTCGGAGGACGGGGTGTTCACGCGGTATCACCTGACGGGGGACGGCTGGGACCCGCGGTTCGGGGGAGAGGGCGGGGGAGGGGGATCGCGCGTCGGAGAGGCTGAGCCGGTGCGTGCCGCCGGACCGGCGCCCGAACCCGTGACGGGCGTGCAGGGCCGGGCGAGCGCCCCCGCCGACGCGCACTACGACACGACCGCCGCCGAGTACGCCGTCGCCGTCCCCGACGGACTCCCGCTCACCGGAACCCTGCTGCGCGTCCACTGGTCCGGCGACGTGGCCCGCGCGTACGTGGGCGACAAGCTGGTGGCGGACCAGTTCCACTCGGGACGGGCCTGGGACATCGCCCTGGACCGGCTCCCGGCGTTCGCCCTGCGGGGGGAGGGACTCAGGCTGCGGGTGCTGCCGAGGGCGGCCGAGGCGCGGGTGTACGTGGCCGGCGTGTCCGCTGAGGAGGCGGCTGTGGCGACGGTCGGGCGGGTCGAGTGGGTGATGACCCGTACGTGGGCCATCGGGGAGGCGGGGGAAGCGGGGGAGGTGAGGGAGGCCGGGTAGGGCGGGACGAGGCGGGGCGGGGCCGGTAGGGCGGGACCGGGCTGCCGCGCCGCCTTCCCGCCCGGCGGCCTATTCTGGGCCGACCGGGCGGGCTCCGCCCGACGGACGAACCCGCACCCCCGTCCCTGCACCCCCGTCCCCGTATCCCGAAGGGCATCACCCGCCATGACCCCACGTGCCGGTGACGGTGTGCCGCCCGGTCTCCCCAAGGGGCGCAGCCGGCGCAACTTCGCGGGCGCGCGGCCGGTGATGGACGACGTGGCGCGGCTGGCCGGTGTCTCCAAGCAGACCGTGTCGCGGGTACTGAACGACAATCCGGCCGTCCGCCCCGAGACCCGCGAGGTGGTCCTGACCGCCATGCGGACCCTCGGCTACCGCCCCAGCCGCAGCGCACGCTCGCTGGCCAGCGGCCGGACCCGCATGCTGGGTGTCATCTCCTTCGACGCGGCCCGTTACGGTCCGGCGTCCATCCTGACCGCGATCAACAGTGCGGCCCAGGACGCGGGTTACCTGGTCAGCTCCATCGCGCTCGACACGGCGGACCGGGCCACCGTCGTACGGGCCGTGGACACCCTGTCGGCCGAGGGCGCGGACGGTGTGATCGCCATCGCCCCGCAGCGCTGGGTCGGCAAGGCGCTGGCGGAGGCGCGGCTCGACACCCCGCTGATGGTCCTGGAGAACGACCTCGGCAAGGACGCGTCGTTCGTCACGGCCGACAACTGGGCGGGCGTCCGCATGGTCACCGAGCACCTGCTGGACCTCGGCCACGCGACGGTCCGGCACATCGCGGGCCCCACGGGCTGGCTGTCGGCGGACCGCCGGGTGGAGGCCTGGCGGGCCACGCTGAAGGCGGCGGGGGCGAAGGTCCACGAGCCCCTCGTCGGCGACTGGAGTGCCGACTCGGGCTACGAACTGGGCCGCAGGCTGGCCGACGACCCCGACGTCACCGCGATCTTCGCCTCCAACGACCAGATGGCGCTCGGCGTGCTCCGCGCCCTGTACGAGTCGGGCCGCCGGGTGCCGGACGACGTGAGCGTGGTCGGTTACGACGACATCCCCGAGGCCGCGCACCTGCTTCCCCCGCTGACGACGGTCCGTACCGACTTCCCTGAGATCGGTACGCGTTCCCTGCGGCTGCTCCTGTCCCAGCTGGACGGCCCGCCGGAACCGGCACTGGACCGGGTGGTGCCGGTCGAACTGATCGTGCGCAGGAGTACGGGCCCGGCGCCGCCCCGTTGAGCCAGTCAGCCAGTCAGCCAGTCAGCCATTGAGTCTTTGAGTCTTTGAGCTTTTGCGTGCTTACACGGGTCACGGGCGAGGAAAATCTGTGTGGATCAGGTGAGTGGGCAGGCACTTCGGCGAGATAGAAAGGACACATGCCGGAGCACGAGACCCCTGTCGGAGCGACAGATGACGTCGATGTCACGGAGGACCTGGACGTCATGAACGACATGGACGTGAGTGAAGTGACAGTGGAGAACACGGCCGTCGGCGGCGCGGGCGTCGGCAGCGCGTCCGTCGGCGGCGCGGGGGCCGCAGGCATGGGCGTCGATGACGACGTCGACGCGGTGACCCGTGCGGTGCTGACCGCCTCGCGCGTGCTGGTCGCGGTCTCGGCCCGCTCGCTCGCCGAGGTCGAGGAACGGGTGACCCTGCCGCAGGTCCGGATGCTGGTCGTGCTGTCCACGCGCGGCGCCACCAAACTGGTCACGCTCGCCGAACTGCTCCAGGTCGCGCCGTCCACGGCCATGCGCATGGTCGACCGGCTCATCACCGCCGGTCTCGCGGACCGGCAGACCAACCCCGGCAACCGCCGTGAGACCCTGCTCCGGCTCACGGAGGAGGGGCGGCGCACGGTCGAGGACGTCACGGCCCGCCGTCGCGCGGAGATCGCCACGATCGTGGAACGCCTCACGCCCGCCCAACGCACCGCGATAGTCGAGGCGTTGACGGCCTTCAACGAGGCGGGCGGCGAACCACCGGTCCCGGACGTGGAGGACGCGGACGACGGGGTGCCGCACCCGCTGGGCTGGGTGGACCCGCCGGCGGCCCACGACGCGTAGAACTCCGCCGGTCACCCGACGGCGGGGGTCGGAGTCGGAGTGGGCGTCGGTGATGTCGTATTCACATCCAACCCTTCCGGCCTGTTGAGGACGAGGACGGGTGAGCCGGGCTGCGGGGCGGGCGGGGTCAACTCGGCTTTGGGGAGCTTGGGCGGGCTGGTCTGCTGGAAGTTGACCTGGTCGTAGTTGACGAGGTCGGTCTTCTCCAGCACCGTGATGTGGTCGAGGACGGTGTCGTTGGCCAGGTCGGCGAGTTCACGGACCATCGTGTTCTTGGTGTTGGCGCGGATCTTCGCGATGACGGGGAAGATCTGCCCGTGCGTGACGCGCATGATGTTCACGGCGGTCGTGTCGAACTGCTGCCCGGTGCTTCCGTCCACGGTGGCCACGAACTGCTGTTGCTGCGGGCTGGCCTGGTTGGGCAGGGTGATGCCCAGCTCGGGCGCGATCTTCCGGCACATCTCGTCGAGCCCGGAGTGCCCGGCGACGAGATGCTTCCCGGCCTCCTTCATGGCAGGGGTCGTCCCGCGCTCCATGGCCATGAGCCCCAGCGGATGCTCCCAGAGCCCCGCGGCCCGCACCTTGACGACGAAATCCCGATCGGCCTCGGTCAGGGGCCCGTACCGCGTGTTGGCGATGATCCGGTCCTGACTGGTCGTGGTGGCCTCCACCCCGACCAGAGCGGGATACGCGAGCGCAGCCAGGGTCACGCCCAGCCCACCGATCACGAATACGGTCCCTGCGGTGCGTTGCGTGACACGCATACTGCCTCCTGAACTGAACGACCCGGTCGCCAGGAGGTACGTACGAGAAGCACAAGGCAATCATTGCGCTAGGTAAATTTTGCACTCGGGTGGATGTGGGTCGAGGGAAGGTGCCCTCGGCCCCGGCCGCGGGTCGGTCAGACTGCTCGCGCCGCGACAGAACGCGGAATCAGATCTTGATGACGGTGACCCGCCCGCCGCACAGCGCGGTGAGATCTTCCGGGTCGGACGTGAGCACGGTGACCGGGGAGGGGGCGGCGAGCGCAGTCGCGCTCAGCATGGCGTCGATGGCGTACTTGTGCCCGTGCCGGCCGGCGTCGGCGAGAAGGGCGGTCGCGTGGCGGGCGATGGGCTCCGTCACCGGTTCGACGACCAGACGGGACAGGATCCACTCCAGAGCCGGTCGGTTGATCCGCGGGTGGACCACCTCCACAAGAGTGGCCACGGAGGTGATCACGCGCAGGTCATCGGCGCGGGCGAGGGCGAGCCAGCCGGTGACGGCACGGTCTCGCAGAACGGCCTTGGCCAGGCCTTCGCTGTCGAGAACCAGGGTGCCGCCGGGAATGGCGGGCGAGCGGGTCACGCGGCGCTCGCCCCGCCCCGAGTCTGCTGCCTGCGGGCCTGCTGAAGCTGATCGCGCAGAGCCTGGATCTCCCCGTCCGTGACGGGTCCGTGCTCTGCCTCGGCAACCTGGATGATCTCGTTGAGGTTGTCCCGCTCGATCTGCCGGGCCACGGCGGCGGCCACATACGCGGACAGCCCGGAGGGCCCGCTGCGAGCCTTCGCCGCTTCCGCGATGTCGCGGGGCATGGTGATCGAGTATTTGCCGGTGCTCTCACTCATGCCACCAATCCTACCTGTGATCCTCCCGGCTGCGGCTGCGGCTGCGGCTGCGGCTGCGGGGGCGGTGCGAGGCGGGTCCGCGATTGGCGCGGAGAAGTCGGCCCGCTTGCTCCGACCTGACCACGGGTGCTCGGGTCGAGGCCTAAATTACGGCTGTGCATCCCCTTCGCTTCCAGAGCTCGAAGGAGCAGGGCATCAATGTCCACCGCTACCTTCCAGGCACGCAGACAGCGGTGACCCGTCACTGGCCGGGGCTGTTCCAGGACTGGCAGCCCGGGCCGACGCCCTTCACCGAGTACGCGGTGAACAACAACAACATGGAAGAGGTGGCCGTCTACACCGGCCTGGTCTGGCGCCTGACCGCCGGGCTGGCTCGCTACGCGATTCCGGCCTACTACCGGGACGAGGCCGCACGGGCTCTGGGGCGAGAGCCGGCACTCGTCGACTGGGAGTACGACATCGAGGCGGCGGATCCGCACGCGGTGCGTGACAACGGCTTCGTCCAAGGACGCTCAACTGCCGTGCCCGGGTGGTCGGATCCTCGGAAGGACGCCCAACGGGCGGGACTGTTCGGTCTCTCGACACCCCGAGATCTGATCCGTCTGCTGCATGCCGTGCTGTTGGACGCGTCCTGCGAGATCACAGTCTTCGCGGTTGCCCCCGGCCAAGCCCGGCTGAAGGACCTCGTCGCCGCACTGTCCGGCGCGTCCAGGCCCAGCCTGCCCTCGGTCATCAGGGATGAAGATGTCTTCGTCGACCTGACGATCGGCAGCGACATCGACTACTACGACGCGATCACGGTTGCCTCCCACACGGACCTCCAGCCCCGGCTCGACGCATTGGCGAACGACTTCGCGCGACGGATCGAGGTCTACGAAAACCGCGTGAACACCCTGCCCGACGTAGAGGCCTTCCTCGGCGCCCTCCGCGACCTGACAGGAATCGACCTGGACGCCACGTAGAGGTGCGCACCGGGCCCGAGCAACTCGACCCACACATACGCGAAGACCCCGTCCTCAGCGAAACCGCTGATGGCGGGGTCTTGGGCACACTTACACAGTGTGCCCCCGGCAGGATTCGAACCTGCGCACACGGCTCCGGAGGCCGTTGCTCTATCCCCTGAGCTACGGGGGCGTGTCGGGCGCTGTGGTTGCGGCGACGGGTTGAACACTACCAGCTCTCTCCGGGTGTTCATGAACGGATTTCGGGGGGTGGGGAGGGGGCGTCCGGGGTTCGTTGGATCTTGGTTGGACCTCGGCCTTACCTCGGTCGGGCCTGATGCCGAAGCCTGGGCGGTCCGATGCCGTACCTCGGTCGCGGCGATCCCGAAGCTCGACCGGGTCCGATGCCGGAACTCCGTCGGGTGCGATCCCGGAGCTTGGGCCGGTTCGAGGCCGGAACTCGGCAGCGGGCCCGATGGCGTACCTCGGCCGGGGGCGATGCAGGCCCAGGCCCCCGGATCCCCCGCGTGGGGTGGAAGTAGGGAAAAGCCGGACGCGAACCCGCGCGCCGACCTACTCTCAAGTTGTGCCAGGCGCGTCGGGTCGGGTGCTTGTTGTGGACGACAACAAGGTCATCCGGCAACTGATCAGGGTCAACCTCGAACTGGAGGGTTTCGAGGTCGTGACCGCGGCTGACGGTGTCGAGTGCCTGGACGTCATCCACCAGGTGCGCCCCGACGTCGTCACCCTCGACGTGGTCATGCCGCGGCTCGACGGGCTGCGTACCGCCGCCCGGCTCCGGGCCGATCCGCGCACCCGTGACCTCCCCCTCGCCATCATCAGCGCCTGTACGCAGTACGAGGTCGAGAGCGGCCTCGATGTCGGCGTCGACGCCTTCCTCTCCAAGCCCTTCGAGCCCGCGGACCTGGTCCGGCTCGTACGCCAGTTGCGGGAGCGGCGAGAGCGGCGGGAGCTGCGGGAGATCGCCGATTCCGGTGTCGGCGGGGCCTCCGGCAGTGGGGCCGGTTCGTCGTTCGAGGGTGCCGAGAGCCTGTACGGGCCCGGCGGGCCCGAGCGCGCCGGCCGTACCGGCAACTGAAGCGGCACGCGCAGAAGGCGACCGTCCATATGCCGGACCTTCGCCCAAACCCATTCGCCTACCCACCCCCCTCCTCCCCTACGCTTGCCCCGTGACCCCCGTCGAGCTCTCCAGCACCGTGCTGCGCGCCGTGCGCCGTGCCGTGGACGACGGTGAGCTGGCCGTGGCCGTGCCGGAGCGTGCGCAGGTCGTGCCCCCCGGGCCCGGCGGGCGTGGCGACTACGCCACCAATGTCGCCCTCCAGCTGGCCCGTCCCGCCGGCCGGCCGCCCAAGGAGGTCGCCGAGATCCTGCGGCCCCATCTGAGCGGAGTGGCGGGCGTCGAGCGCGTCGACATCACCGGACCCGGGTTTCTCAACATCACCCTCAAGGGCCGGGAGGCCGCCCTCGTCGCCGAGATCCTGCGGCGCGGCGAGCGGTACGGGTACGTCAATGGGCCGACCGGTCAGGTCGTTCAGCTGTGTTACCCCTGCAGCGAAGTGCGCGCCGCCGTCACCGGGCAGGTCCTCGCCCGGATTCTGCGGTCCCAGGGTGTCCTCGTCCGTACCACCCGTACCACCCGTACCGCCTGTACCGACAGCACCGCTTCCGCCTCCTGCGAGGCCGCGGAGGCCGCGGAGGCCGCGGAGGACGCGCTCGACCCCGCCTGGGCCCACACCCTCGGCGTCACCGTCGACGCCGCCCAAGGCCCGCCCGAAGCGCCTGCGTCCACGTCCGCGCCCACGTCCGCGCCCCTCGAACTCGACCTCCGGCCCGTGCCCGCCGGCCAGGACCCCACCCCCCTCGGCCGTGACGCCGGCCGCTGGGCGTTGCTGCATCCCGCGTCCCACGACCACCCCCGCATCACCGACGAGCACCTCGTCCAGCGGGAGGGCAACCCCCTCTTCCGCGTCCGGTACGCGCACGCCCGCGCGACGGCCCTCGGCCGCAACGCCGCGGCCCTCGGGTTCGCCGCCGTTCCCGGGGACCACATCAGTGGGCCCGGCCCGCTCCTCGACGCCCTCGACACCTATCCCCACGCCCTCGCCGCCGCCGCGCGCCACCGCGCGCCCGACCGGGTCGCGCGGCATCTCGTCACCGTCGCCGACGCGCTGCTCGCCTTCCAGCACACCGTGCTCCCGCTGGGGGACGAGAAACCCTCGGCCGCCCACCGCTCCCGGCTCGCGCTCGCCGAAGCCGCCGGGACGGTGCTGGCCGGCGGCCTGTCCCTGCTCGGCATCGACGCACCGACCCATCTCTGAGCTGAGCTGAACAGACCCGAGCTGAACAGACCTGATCTGACCCGATCTGATCTGATTGATTTGATCCGGTCTGATGTGAAGCGAACCGAGATCTTCTAGAAAGCCCAAAAGACATGAGCCGATCCGCACACCCCGCCGGGCCCCGCCACGCCGATGTCCTGCCCGAGGGGCACTACACCGCCCCGGCGGCCGACCTCAACGTCCTCGACCCCAAGGTCTGGGCGCAGACCGTGACGCGTACCGGGAGCGGTTCGGTCAGCGTCGGCGGGATCGATGTGGCGACGCTCGCCGAGGAGTTCGGCACGCCCGCCTACTTCGTCGACGAGACCGACTTCCGGGCACGGGCGCGCGCCTGGCGCACCGCCTTCGGCCACGACGCCGACGTGTTCTACGCCGGGAAGGCGTTCCTCTCGCGTGCCGTCGTGCGCTGGCTGCACGAGGAGGGGCTCAACCTCGACGTGTGCTCCGGCGGTGAGCTGACCACCGCCCTCTCCGCCGGGATGCCCGCCGAGCGCATCGCCTTCCACGGCAACAACAAGTCCGTGGCGGAGATCACCCAGGCCGTCGAGGTCGGCGTCGGGCGTATCGTTCTCGACTCCTTCCAGGAGATCGTGCGGGTCGCGCACATCGCGCAGAGCCTCGGCAAGCGGCAGCGCGTGCAGATCCGCGTGACCGTGGGCGTCGAGGCCCACACGCACGAGTTCATCGCCACCGCGCACGAGGACCAGAAGTTCGGGATCGCGCTCGCGGACGGACAGGCCGCCGAGGCCGTACGGCGTGCGCTCAGCCTCGACGGGCTCGAACTGATCGGCATCCACTCCCACATCGGGTCGCAGATCTTCGACATGGCCGGGTTCGAGGTCGCCGCCCGCCGTGTCGTGTCGCTGCTCGCCGAGATCCGTGACGAGCACGGCGTCGAACTGCCCGAGATCGACCTCGGCGGCGGCCTCGGCATCGCCTACACCAGCGACGACGACCCCCGCGAGCCCCACGAGATCGCCAAGGCGCTCGGCGAGATCGTGACCCGGGAGTGCGAGGCCGCGAAGCTGCGGACCCCCCGGATCTCCGTCGAGCCCGGACGCGCCATCGTCGGACCGACCGCCTTCACCCTGTACGAGGTCGGCACCGTCAAGCCCCTCGAAGGCCTGCGTACGTACGTCTCCGTCGACGGCGGCATGTCCGACAACATCCGTACCGCGTTGTACGACGCCGAGTACAGCGTCGCCCTCGTCTCGCGTACGAGCGATGCCGAACCCATGCTCGTCCGCGTGGTCGGCAAGCACTGCGAGAGCGGTGACATCGTCGTGAAGGACGCCTTCCTGCCGTCCGACCTCGCGCCCGGGGATCTCCTCGCGGTGCCGGCCACCGGCGCGTACTGCCGCTCGATGGCGAGCAACTACAACCACGCCCTGCGTCCGCCCGTCGTCGCGGTCCGCGACGGCGAGGCCAGGGTCATCGTCCGCCGTGAGACCGAGGAGGATCTACTTCGTCTCGATGTCGGCTGACTCGATGTCTGCTGACATGGACGGACGAGCGAGGACGGAAGATCTCCTGTTTTCCGGCCTCGCGTAAATGAAATCGACATCTCACGATCCGGACGAAGGGTAGAAACCCCCGTCCGGTGAGTGAGACTGGTCCCACCGTGACGGTATGAGGAAACGAGGTCGGATGATGCGTACGCGTCCGCTGAAGGTGGCGCTGCTGGGCTGTGGGGTAGTCGGCTCAGAGGTGGCGCGCATCATGACGACGCACGCCGACGACCTCGCCGCGCGCATCGGGGCCCCCGTCGAACTGGCGGGCGTGGCCGTGCGCCGGCCCTCCAAGGTGCGCGCGGGCATCGACCCCGCCCTGATCACCACCGACGCGACCGCCCTGGTCAAACGGGGTGACATCGACGTGGTCGTCGAGGTCATCGGCGGTATCGAACCGGCCCGCTCCCTCATCACCACCGCCTTCGAGCACGGCGCGTCCGTGGTCTCCGCCAACAAGGCGCTCCTCGCCCAGGACGGCGCCGCGCTGCACGCGGCGGCCGACGACCACGGCGCGGACCTCTATTACGAGGCCGCCGTCGCCGGTGCCATCCCGCTGATCCGGCCGCTGCGCGAGTCCCTCGCCGGCGACAAGGTCAACCGCGTGCTCGGCATCGTCAACGGCACCACCAACTTCATCCTCGACAAGATGGACTCGACGGGCGCCGGCTACCAGGAGGCACTCGACGAGGCCACCGCGCTCGGGTACGCGGAAGCCGACCCCACCGCCGACGTCGAGGGCTTCGACGCCGCCGCCAAGGCCGCCATCCTCGCCGGGATCGCCTTCCACACGCGCGTACGCCTCGACGACGTGTACCGCGAGGGCATGATCGAGGTCACCGCCGCCGACTTCGCCTCCGCGAAGGCGATGGGCTGCACCATCAAGCTGCTCGCCATCTGCGAGCGGGCCGCCGACGGGGGATCGGTCACCGCGCGGGTGCATCCCGCGATGATCCCGCTGACCCACCCGCTGGCCTCCGTGCGCGGCGCGTACAACGCCGTGTTCGTCGAGTCCGACGCCGCCGGGCAGCTCATGTTCTACGGGCCGGGCGCCGGTGGCGCGCCGACCGCGTCCGCCGTCCTCGGGGACCTGGTCGCCGTCTGCCGCAACAAGCTCAGCGGCGCGACCGGGCCCGGCGACTCGGCGTACACCCAGCTGCCGGTGTCGCCCATGGGTGAGGTCGTGACCCGCTACCACATCAGTCTCGATGTGGCCGACAAACCGGGCGTTCTTGCCCAGGTGGCGACCGTGTTCGCCGAACACGGCGTGTCGATCGATACGGTTCGCCAGCAGGGGCGGCTCGACGGAGGCGGCGATGCCTCCCTCGTGGTCGTCACCCATCGCGCGTCCGACGCGTCCCTGACGGGGACCGTGGAGGCGCTGCGCAACCTCGACACCGTGCGTGGTGTCGCCAGCATCATGCGGGTTGAAGGAGAGTAACGAGCAATGACCCACCAGTGGCGCGGAATCATCGAGGAGTACCGGGACAGGCTGCCGGTGTCCGACACCACGCAGGTCGTCTCGCTGCGTGAGGGCGGTACGCCGCTCGTGCCCGCGCAGGTGCTCTCCGAGCGCACGGGCTGCGAGGTCCACCTCAAGGTCGAGGGCGCCAACCCCACCGGGTCCTTCAAGGACCGCGGAATGACCATGGCCATCACGCGGGCCAAGGAGGAAGGCGCGAAGGCCGTCATCTGTGCCTCCACGGGCAACACGTCTGCCTCGGCGGCCGCCTACGCCGTGCGCGCCGGGATGGTCTGTGCCGTCCTCGTGCCGCAGGGCAAGATCGCGCTCGGCAAGATGGGCCAGGCCCTCGTGCACGGCGCGAAGATCCTCCAGGTCGACGGCAACTTCGACGACTGCCTCACCCTGGCGCGCAACCTCTCCGACAACTACCCGGTGGCACTGGTCAATTCGGTGAACCCGGTGCGGATCGAGGGGCAGAAGACCGCGGCGTTCGAGATCGTGGACATGCTCGGCGACGCCCCCGACATCCACGTCCTCCCGGTGGGCAACGCGGGCAACATCACCGCGTACTGGAAGGGGTACACCGAGTACGCCGCCGACAAGATCGCCGCGCGGACTCCGCGCATGTGGGGCTTCCAGGCGTCCGGGTCCGCGCCCATCGTGCGCGGCGAGGTCGTCAAGGACCCCTCGACGATCGCCACCGCGATCCGCATCGGCAACCCGGCCTCGTGGCAGTACGCGCTCGCCGCGCGGGACGAGTCGGGCGGCTTCATCGACGAGGTGACGGACCGTGAGATCCTGCGCGCCTACCGGCTGTTGGCCGCGCAGGAGGGCGTCTTCGTCGAGCCGGCCTCGGCGGCTTCCGTCGCCGGTCTGCTCAAGGCCGCCGAGCAGGGCAAGGTCGACCCGGGCCAGCGCATCGTCTGCACGGTGACCGGAAACGGCCTCAAGGACCCCGACTGGGCCGTCGCGGGCGCCCCGCAGCCCGTCACGGTCCCGGTCGACGCGGCCACGGCCGCCGAGCGCTTGGGCCTGGCGTAGCCGCACCACCCGGCACACGTGCCCGACGGGGGACGGGAAGAGGCATCCGGCAGGGGGTGCACATGCGGGCTTACGACACGCATCGTGCGCCTCCTGTGCGCCCTATGTCGCCACTGAACCTTCCTTCGATAAGCTGTACCGAACCCGCCCGCCGCATATGCCGCGGTGCCGCGCCGCCCCTGCGGCCTCCGGGTCTTCCGCATTCTCCGTACGTCTCGCAGGATTTCGAAAATCTCGCAGCTCAAGCTCAAGGAGAGTCATCGAGCGATGGCCGGTCCAGCGTTCCGCGCCGCCGCCGTCCGGGTGCGCGTCCCCGCCACCAGTGCCAACCTCGGCCCGGGCTTCGACGCCCTCGGCCTGTCACTGGGGCTGTACGACGACGTGGTCGTCCGCGTGGCCGATTCCGGCCTGCACATCGACATCGCGGGTGAGGGCAGCGAGACGCTGCCGCGCGACGAGCGCCACCTGCTCGTACGGTCCCTGCGCACCGCCTTCGACCTGCTGGGCGGACAGCCCCGCGGCCTTGAGATCGTGTGCGCCAACCGCATCCCGCACGGCCGGGGCCTCGGCTCCTCGTCCGCCGCGATCTGCGCCGGCATCGTCGCCGCGCGCGCGGTGACCATAGGCGGCGACAGCAAGCTCGACGACACCGCCCTCCTTGAGCTCGCCACCGAGATCGAGGGCCACCCCGACAACGTCGCGGCCTGTCTGCTCGGCGGATTCACCTTGTCCTGGCTGGAGAACGGGGCGGCGCGCGCCATCAGGATGGAACCCGCCGATTCCATCGTTCCGGTGGTTTTCGTACCCGGCAAGGCCGTACTGACGGAGACCGCCCGCGGACTCCTGCCCCGTACCGTCCCGCACGTCGACGCCGCCACCAACGCGGGCCGTGCCGCACTGCTCGTCGAGGCCCTCACCAGGCGCCCCGAGCTGCTGCTGCCCGCCACCGAGGACCGACTGCACCAGGAGTACCGCGCCCCGGCCATGCCGGAGAGCGCCGCGCTGGTGGAGCGGCTGCGGGCGGACGGCATTCCCGCGGTCATCTCGGGTGCCGGGCCCACCGTGCTCGCGCTCGCCGACGAGGCCGCGGCCGACAAGGTCGCACAACTGGCGGGAGAGGGCTGGGCGGCCAACCGGCTGGGCCTCGACGCCACCGGGGCGAGCGTGCTGCCGCTTGCTCCGTGACACTCGGTTGCCGGATTTCGAGAGGGGGAATGTTTGTTGGATCCGGTAGTGTTAACCTCAAGTCTGCACCCGACCCCACCATGGCGAGGTGCTTCACGTCCCCGTCCGGGACAATCATTCTTCCGGGAGCCCCCCAAATCGCTTTGTGCCACGCATTGGGTGCTAGGCGCTGAGCGGTGCTGAGTACGCTCCGGAACCGGCGTGACCGAGCCGATGGACACAGAACCTCAAGTCCGCGGCCCCGGGAAACGTCATCCCAGAAATTCCCTCCGCCTTTGGGCGGACCACCGCCCCGGCACGGTCCACACAAGACGGACCACTGTCGGACAGCACAACCGGTCGCCGAGCCAGACAGGCCGACGTCCGCTCCAGGGAAGGACCCTTCGTGAGCGACACCACCGATCTGATGGGCGCACGTGTCGAGGAGACCGCTGCCGCGCCCGCCACGGACGCCTCCGCGCCTGCCACCGGTGCCGGCTCCCGTCGGCGCCGCGGTACCGGCCTTGAGGGCATGGTGCTGGCCGAGCTGCAGCAGGTCGCATCCGGCCTCGGCATCAGGGGCACCGCGCGGATGCGCAAGAGCCAGCTGATCGAGGTCATCAAGGAGGCGCAGGGCGGCGGGGGTGCTTCGGCCAAGACCGCGTCCGCCGCCGGGGACGCCACCGAGACGAAGCCCAAGCGCCGGGCCACCTCGAAGGCTCGTACGGGGGACGAGGCCGTCTCTCCCGCCGAGAAGAAGGCGGAGGCCAAGGCCGAGAAGGCCGTGGCTCAGCAGCAGATCGAGATCCCCGGCCAGCCGGCCGGCGGCCCCGCCCGGGCGAGCGAGGGCGGCGAGCGCGGTGGGGACGACGCTCCGGCCGAGCGCCGCCGGCGTCGTGCCACCTCCGAGGCGGGCAGCCCGGAGACGATCACCGCCGAGGCGAAGACCGAGGTCAGGACCGAGGAGTCCGCGCAGTCCCAGGGCGAGGCCAAGGGCGACGGCTCGGACGGCGGGAACGACGGCCGGCAGGGCCGCCGCGACCGCCGTGACCGCGCCGACCGTGGCGACCGCGGTGAGCGCGGCGACCGTGACCGCGGAGGCCGCGACCGCGACCGCCGTGGCGGCAAGGGCGACGAGCAGCAGGGCGGCGGCAACCAGGGCGGTCAGGGCCAGGGCGGCGGCAACCAGCAGCGCCAGGACCGGCAGGACCGTCAGCAGGGCGGCGGCCGGCAGGACCGCCAGGACCGTCAGCGTGACAACGGCCCGCAGGACGACGACGACTTCGAGGGTGGCCGCCGTGGCCGCCGCGGTCGTTACCGCGACCGCCGTGGCCGCCGTGGCCGCGACGAGTTCGGCCCGAACGAGCCGCAGGTCGCCGACGACGACGTCCTGATCCCCGTCGCGGGCATCCTGGACATCCTCGACAACTACGCGTTCATCCGTACGTCGGGCTACCTCCCCGGTCCGAACGACGTGTACGTCTCCCTCGCCCAGGTCCGCAAGAACGGTCTGCGCAAGGGTGACCACGTCACCGGCGCCGTCCGGCAGCCCAAGGACGGCGAGCGCCGCGAGAAGTTCAACGCGCTGGTCCGCCTGGACTCGCAGAACGGCATGGCGCCCGAATCGGGGCGCGGACGCCCGGAGTTCAACAAGCTGACGCCGCTGTACCCGCAGGACCGGCTCCGTCTGGAGACCGACCCGGGTGTGCTGACGACCCGCATCATCGACCTCGTCGCGCCCATCGGAAAGGGCCAGCGCGGTCTGATCGTGGCTCCGCCGAAGACCGGCAAGACCATGATCCTGCAGGCGATCGCCAACGCGATCACCGTCAACAACCCCGAGTGCCACCTGATGGTCGTCCTGGTCGACGAGCGTCCGGAAGAGGTCACCGACATGCAGCGGTCGGTGAAGGGCGAGGTCATCTCCTCGACCTTCGACCGTCCCGCCGAGGACCACACCACGGTCGCCGAGCTCGCCATCGAGCGTGCCAAGCGGCTGGTGGAGCTGGGCCACGACGTCGTCGTGCTGCTCGACTCGATCACGCGTCTGGGCCGTGCGTACAACCTCGCCGCCCCGGCCTCCGGCCGCATCCTGTCCGGTGGTGTCGACTCGACCGCGCTGTACCCGCCGAAGCGCTTCTTCGGTGCCGCGCGCAACATCGAGGACGGCGGTTCGCTGACGATCCTGGCCACCGCGCTGGTCGACACCGGCTCGCGCATGGACGAGGTCATCTTCGAGGAGTTCAAGGGCACGGGCAACGCGGAGCTGAAGCTCGACCGCAAGCTCGCCGACAAGCGCATCTTCCCGGCGGTGGACGTCGACGCGTCCGGTACGCGCAAGGAAGAGATCCTGCTCGGCAGCGACGAGCTCGCCATCACCTGGAAGCTGCGTCGTGTGCTGCACGCGCTCGACCAGCAGCAGGCGATCGAGCTGCTGCTCGACAAGATGAAGCAGACGAAGTCGAACGCCGAGTTCCTGCTGCAGATCCAGAAGACGACGCCGATGCCGGGCAACGGCAACGACTGAGGTCTCAGCCGGCGCAGCCGGTGGCGCACAGGGCCGTCCCCGTCACCTCGGGGGCGGCCCTGCGCGTTGTCCCCGTGGTGCACTGTGCGAGACCTTCGCCACAGATGTGAAGGTCGACACGGTGGCGCGGAGGCGGCCCGTCCGCCCACGTAAGCGCAGGTGAGCCGCCGACGGCCCGCGCGGCCGGTCACCCGTTGTGTCCGGGTTCGCACAGTACGGTCACAGTGCGTTGTGCAACCCTTTTTTCGGTTTCAACGTCTGAACAGACGGGTCCTGACAGAGACGTCACGGCACCTGACCACGCCTGACCCTGACCGCAGGGGGTAGCCGAACCGACCAGCGAGAACCGAGGAGCACATGCCTGCCGAGAGCACACCTGAATCCGGCCATCGCCGTAAACCGCGGAGCACGCGTCACAAGGCGCTCGTCATCGCGGCCTGGTCCGCGGCGGGTGTCTTCGTTCTGGGCGGCACGGGCCTGGGGTACGTGTACTTCAACCTGAACGACAACATCAAGAGCGTCGACATCGACCAGGCACTCGGCACCGACCGGCCCCTGGACGTCGACAACGGCTCGCAGGACATCCTCGTACTCGGCTCCGACACGCGTTCCGGCAGCAACAAGGACCTGGGCGGGGGCACCGACGACGGCAGCGCCCGCTCCGACACCGCGATGGTCGTGCACGTCTACGAGGGCCACAAGAAGGCCAGCGTGGTCTCCATACCGCGCGACACGCTCGTACCGCGGCCCGCGTGCACCGACAGCGAGGGCGTGGAGCACGACGCCGCGTCGCTCGCCATGTTCAACTCGGCGTACTCCACGGGCGGCGCGGCTTGCGCGGTCAAGACCGTCGAGTCGATGACCGGTATCCGCATGGACCACTACGTCGAGGTCGACTTCAGCGGCTTCCAGAAGCTGATCGACGAACTCGGCGGTGTCGAGGTCACCACGACCAAGGACATCACCGACAAGGAGAGCCACCTCGACCTCAAGGCCGGCACGCACCGGCTGACCGGCAAGCAGTCGCTCGGCCTGGTGCGTACGCGGCACGGGGTGGGCGACGGCTCCGACCTCGGCCGGATCCAGCTCCAGCAGGCCTTCATCGAGGCGCTGGTCGAGCAGGTCAGGAGCGTCGGCGTACTGACCAGCCCGAAGAAGCTGTACGACCTCGCCGACACGGCGACGAAGACGGTGACCACCGACTCCGACCTGGCCTCGGTAAAGGATCTGGCGTCCTTCGCCAACGGGCTGAAGGGGATCGGCTCGTCGAAGATGAACATGGTCACGCTGCCGGTCCAGTACGACCCGGCCGACGGCAACCGCGTCCTGGTCGAGAAGGACAAGGCCGCGCAGGTCTGGGCCGCGCTGAAGAACGACCGCGCGATCCCGAAGTCGGCGACGGAGGGCTCGGCGACCGGCGACGCCAAGGGCGTCGTCACTTCGTGACCAGCGCCCCATACGGGGGAGCGCGCCGGTGCCGGTGGGCATGTGCGGGTACGTCGTGGCTGGTCGCGCAGTTCCCCGCGCCCCTTACGGGGCCCCGGAGGGGCCCCGCCGGAGCCCGCGTCGGGGCGCGGGAATACCCCCGGCCATCCCCCGGTTTGGGGAGATGGCACCAGTCCTGGCAGACTGGACAGTCGGCCCCGGTTCACGCCCCCGCAATCCGCGGCAGCGACCCGGAGCCCTCCCGAAACTAGGAGACACCTTGAAGCGCGACATCCACCCCGAGTACGTCGAGACGCAGGTCAGCTGCACCTGTGGCGCGTCGTTCACCACCCGCAGCACGATCTCCAGCGGCACCGTCCGCGCCGAGGTCTGCTCCGAGTGCCACCCGTTCTACACGGGCAAGCAGAAGATCCTCGACACCGGTGGCCGTGTGGCCCGCTTCGAGGCCCGCTTCGGCAAGGCCAAGGCTGCGGCCGACACCAAGTAGCGAGCTCACAGCGCCGGTCTTCGGTGCCTCCGTCCGGGGGCGCTGGGACCGGCGCTTTGCGGTGCAGCCCCACCCCTCGCTCTCGAACGCGATCGAGCAGATCGGTCGAGCGGTTCGATCGAGCAGGGAACCCCCGTACGAACCCCCATGCCGTACCTACGTCCCCGAACCCGTGAAGGTGCCGGGGGCAGTCCATTGGAGCCGGAGATGTTCGAGGCGGTCGAGGAACTCATCGGCGAGCACGCCGATCTTGAGAAGAAGCTCGCTGACCCGTCGGTCCACGCCGATCAGGCCAACGCGCGCAAGCTCAACAAGCGCTACGCCGAGCTGACCCCGATCATCGCGACGTACCGCTCCTGGAAGCGATCCGGTGACGACATCGAGACGGCGAAGGAGTTCGCCGCCGACGACCCCGACTTCGCCGCGGAGGTCAAGGACCTGGAGAAGCAGCGCGAGGAGCTCACCGAGAAGCTCCGGCTGCTGCTGGTCCCGCGCGACCCCAGCGACGACAAGGACGTCATCCTGGAGATCAAGGCGGGCGCGGGCGGCGACGAGTCGGCCCTGTTCGCCGGCGACCTGCTGCGCATGTACCTGCGGTACGCGGAGCGCGTCGGCTGGAAGACCGAGATCATCGACTCCACCGAGTCCGAGCTGGGCGGCTACAAGGACGTCCAGGTCGCCGTGAAGACCAAGGGCGGCAACGGCGCCACCGAGCCCGGCCAGGGCGTCTGGGCACGGATGAAGTACGAGGGCGGCGTGCACCGCGTGCAGCGGGTGCCCTCGACCGAGTCGCAGGGCCGTATCCACACCTCCGCCGCCGGTGTGCTCGTCACCCCCGAGGCCGAGGAGGTCG
This sequence comes from Streptomyces sp. NPDC060205, assembly GCF_042728395.1. Lineage (NCBI taxonomy): Bacteria > Bacillati > Actinomycetota > Actinomycetes > Kitasatosporales > Streptomycetaceae > Streptomyces > Streptomyces sp. NPDC060205. Next base: position 8,493 of record NZ_JBHWZP010000006.1, on the reverse strand, counting down.
ACGTCGAGATCCACGCGAACGACCTGCGGATCGACGTCTACCGCTCCTCCGGGCCCGGCGGCCAGTCCGTCAACACCACCGACTCCGCGGTGCGCATCACGCACATTCCCACCGGAGTCGTCGCCTCCTGCCAGAACGAGAAGAGCCAGCTGCAGAACAAGGAGCAGGCGATGCGTATCCTGCGCTCCAGGCTCCTCGCCGCGGCCCAGGAGGAGGCGGAGCGCAACGCCGCCGACGCCCGCCGCAGCCAGGTCCGCACCGTGGACCGCTCCGAGAAGATCCGTACGTACAACTTCCCGGAGAACCGCATCTCGGACCACCGCGTCGGCTTCAAGGCGTACAACTTGGACCAGGTCCTCGACGGTGACCTCGACGCGATGATCCAGGCCTGCGTGGACGCCGACTCGGCGGCCAAGCTCGCCGCGGCCTAGGACGCGTACCCGCACGGCCGCAGTGGACAGTCGCAGTACACATCCGCACGACGGACAACAGCTCAGCCCGGAGGACGCGTGAACCTGCTGCTCGCGGAAGTGGCCCAGGCCACCCAGCGGCTGGCCGACGCCGGCGTGCCCTCGCCGCGCAACGACGCCGAGGAGCTCGCCGCGTTCGTGCACGGTGTGAAGCGGGGCGAGCTGCACACCGTGAAGGACGCGGACTTCGACGCCCGGTACTGGGAGGTGATCGCGCGCCGCGAGGCCCGCGAGCCGCTCCAGCACATCACCGGTCTTGCCTACTTCCGTTATCTGGAACTCCAGGTCGGGCCGGGGGTGTTCGTGCCCCGGCCCGAGACCGAGTCCGTGGTCGGCTGGGCCATAGACGCCGTCCGCGCGATGGACGTCGTGGAGCCGCTGATCGTGGACCTGTGCACCGGTTCGGGCGCCATCGCGCTCGCCCTCGCACAGGAGGTCCCGCGCTCGCGCGTGCACGCCGTGGAGCTGTCCGAGGACGCCCTGCGGTGGACCCGCAAGAACGTCGAGGGGTCCAGGGTCGACCTGCGCCAGGGCAACGCCCTGGACGCCTTCCCCGACCTCGACGGCCAGGTCGACCTCGTCATCACCAACCCGCCGTACATCCCGCTCACGGAATGGGAGTACGTCGCTCCGGAGGCCCGGGACTACGATCCCGAACTCTCCCTGTTCTCGGGGGAGGACGGCCTCGACCTGATCCGCGGTCTGGAGCGCACCGCGCACCGGCTGCTGCGGCCCGGCGGTGTCGTCGTCGTCGAACACGCCGACACCCAGGGCGGACAGGTGCCGTGGATCTTCACCGAGGAGCGGGGCTGGGCCGACGCGGCCGACCACCCGGACCTCAACAACCGGCCGCGGTTCGCGACCGCCCGCAGGGCGACGCCATGACCACGGCGATGTCCCCTGTGGACGACGTGGAAACCGTTAGATGCGCGGCCACCGGGGTCCGCGTGCGCGAGGAGGCTTGCTGATGGCACGGCGATACGACACCAACGACGCGACCGACCGCTCGACGGGTCTGCGCGAGGCCGCGTCCGCCGTACGCCGGGGCGAGCTCGTCGTGCTGCCGACCGACACCGTGTACGGGATCGGCGCCGACGCGTTCAGCTCGGAGGCCGTGTCGGACCTGCTGGAGGCCAAGGGCCGCGGCCGGAACATGCCCACGCCCGTCCTCATCGGCTCCCCGAACACGCTGCACGGCCTGGTCACGGACTTCTCCGAGATGGCCTGGGAGCTCGTCGACGCCTTCTGGCCGGGCGCGCTGACCCTGGTCGCCAAGCACCAGCCGTCCCTGCAGTGGGACCTCGGGGACACCCGGGGGACCGTCGCCGTGCGCATGCCGCTGCACCCGGTCGCCATCGAGCTGCTGACCGAGACCGGCCCGATGGCCGTGTCGTCCGCCAACCTCACCGGACACCCGTCCCCCGAGGACTGCGACGCCGCGCAGGAGATGCTCGGCGACTCCGTCTCCGTGTACCTGGACGGCGGCCCCACCCCCGGCATCGTCCCGTCGTCGATCGTCGACGTGACGGGCAAGGTGCCGGTGCTGCTGCGGGCCGGCGCGCTGTCGGCCGAGGAGCTGCGAAAGGTCGTACCCGACCTTGAGGTGGCGAATTGACAGCCCCTGACGCGGGGCGTGGCATAGGTACGGGGACGGGGTACACGGGGGCTTACGGCGACGGGGCCTCGGGCGACTCCTCTTTTCGCATCCTCCACGTCAGCACCGGCAACGTGTGCCGCTCGCCGATCACCGAGCGGCTGACCCGCCATGCCCTGGCGGACCGGCTCGGCGACCCCCTGTGGGGCGGCCTGATAGTGGAGAGCGCCGGTACCTGGGGGCACGAGGGCGCGCCCATGGAGGCCAACGCGGAGGCGGTCCTCGCGGACTTCGGCGCGGACGCCTCCGGCTTCGTGGGCCGCGAACTGCTGGACGAGCACGTCATCCGGGCGGACCTGGTCCTCACCGCGACCCGTGACCACCGCGCCCAGGTCATCTCTATGGGCCACTCGGCGGGCCTGCGCACCTTCACCCTGAAGGAGTTCACCCGCCTGGTCCGCGCCATAGACCCCACGACACTGCCGCCGCTGGACGACGGCATGGTCGAACGCGCCCGGGCCCTGGTCCGCGCCGCGGCGGCTCTACGCGGGTGGCTCCTGGCCCCCACGGCGGAAGCCGACGAGGTCTACGACCCGTACGGCGCCCCCCTCCCGTTCTTCCGCTCGGTGGGCGACGAGATCAACCAGGCGCTGGACCCCGTGGTCACGGCTCTCACGGGGGCGTCCGCGCGGGCCTGAGGCCCCGTGGGGGCGTGTCCCCGGGTGGGGCGGCGGGGAGGGCTGTTCGGACGGTGTGCGGGGTGCTCCTGCGTAACGCCGGGCGCGGCGGGGGAGTCGGTCCTACATTGGACATAGCGATCCCCCGCCGAGGTCCGGAGTCCGCCATGCCGGTCACACCCACGCTCGAAGGCCCGCCGTCCGTCGATGTGCTCGGCCGGCAGGATCCGGAGCTGGCCGAGATCCTCCTCGCGGAGCTGACACGGCAGACCACGACGCTCCAGCTGATCGCCGCCGAGAACTTCACCTCGCCGGCCGTGCTGGCCGCGCTGGGCTCGCCGCTCGCCAACAAGTACGCCGAGGGCTACCCCGGCGCCCGCCACCACGGCGGCTGCGAGCTGGTCGACGTCGCCGAGCGGATCGCCGTACAGCGCGCCACGGCCCTCTTCGGCGCCGAGCACGCCAACGTGCAGTCGCACTCCGGGAGTTCGGCCGTGCTGGCCGCGTACGCCGCCCTGCTGCGCCCCGGGGACACCGTCCTCGCGATGGGCCTGCCGCACGGCGGGCACCTCACGCACGGGTCGCCCGCGAACTTCTCCGGCCGGTGGTTCGACTTCGTCGGCTACGGCGTCGACCCGGAGAGCGGCCTCATCGACCACGAGCAGGTCAGGGCGCTGGCCCGCACCCACCGCCCGAAGGCGATCGTGTGCGGGTCCATCTCGTACCCCCGGCACATCGACTACGCGGCCTTCCGCGAGGTGGCGGACGAGGTCGGCGCGTATCTCATCGCCGACGCCGCCCACCCCATCGGCCTCGTCGCCGGGGGAGCGGCGCCCAGCCCGGTCCCGTACGCCGACGTCGTGTGCGCGACCACCCACAAGGTGCTGCGCGGGCCGCGCGGCGGGATGCTGCTGTGCGGGACCGAGCTGGCCGAGCGCGTCGACCGGGCCGTCTTCCCCTTCACACAGGGCGGCGCGCAGATGCACACCGTCGCCGCGAAGGCCGTCGCGTTCGGTGAGGCGGCAACACCGGCGTTCACGGCGTACGCCCATCAGGTGGTCGCGAACGCGCGGGTGCTGGCACAGGGCCTGGCCGCCGAGGGGCTCGCGGTCGTCACCGGCGGCACCGACACCCATCTGCTGACCGCCGACCCGGCGCCGCTCGGCGTCGAAGGCCGCACCGCCCGCGGCCGGCTCGCCGCCGCCGGAATGGTCCTCGACACCTGCGCGCTGCCCCACCCCGACGTACGGGGACTGCGCCTGGGCACGGCCGCCGTCACCACCCAGGGCATGGGCGAGGCCGAGATGGCCCGGATCGCGGTGCTGTTCGGCGCGGCCCTTCGGGACGAGTCCGCAGGCCGGCGCGTACGTGAAGAAGTGCGGGATCTGACCGGGAGATTTCCCCCCTATCCCGGCTAGCGTGGGGTGGGCGGGCGTGGAGCCGCAGCCACTCGTGCAACCATCGGCTCTACCCGGAAGTCCTCAACCGTATGCGCACGAAGCTATGGTGTGGGGCTGAGATGGCCAGCGAGACCTGTGGGGAATGCCCGTGCGTGAATACCTCCTGACGCTCTGCATCACGGCCGCGGTGACGTACCTGCTGACCGGGCCGGTGCGGAAGTTCGCGATCGTGGCCGGAGCGATGCCGGAGATCCGGGCACGTGACGTGCACCGAGAACCCACACCGCGCCTCGGCGGCATCGCGATGTTCTTCGGGCTGTGCGCGGGCCTGCTGGTCGCGGACCATCTGACGAACCTCAGCGTGGTCTTCGAGAACTCCAACGAACCGCGGGCGCTGCTGTCCGGCGCCGCCCTGATCTGGCTGATCGGCGTCCTGGACGACAAGTTCGAGATCGACGCGCTGATCAAGCTGGGCGCCCAGATGATCGCCGCGGGCGTCATGGTCATGCAGGGTCTGACGATCCTGTGGCTGCCCATCCCCGGTGTCGGCTCGGTCTCGCTGACCCAGTGGCAGGGCACGCTGCTGACGGTCGCACTCGTCGTGATCACCATCAACGCCGTGAACTTCGCCGACGGCCTCGACGGCCTCGCCGCGGGCATGGTCTGCATCGCCGCCGCCGCGTTCTTCATGTACGGCTACCGCATCTGGTACGGGTACGGGCTGGAGTCCGCCGCCCCCGCCACCCTCTTCGCCGCGCTCCTGATGGGCATGTGCCTGGGCTTCCTGCCGCACAACATGCACCCCGCGCGGATCTTCATGGGCGACTCGGGCTCGATGCTCATCGGGCTGGTGCTGGCGGCCGGCGCCATCTCCATCACCGGCCAGGTCGACCCGGACGCGATGAACCTGTTCGCGGGGTCCGAGAAGGAGGCCGTGCACCAGACGGTGCCCGTCTACATCCCGCTGCTGCTGCCGCTGACGATCATCGCCGTGCCGGCGGCGGACCTGGTGCTCGCCATCGTGCGGCGCACCTGGCGCGGCCAGTCCCCGTTCGCCGCCGACCGCGGACACCTGCACCACCGGCTGCTGGAGATCGGGCACTCGCACAGCAGGGCCGTGCTCATCATGTACTTCTGGTCGGCGCTGATCGCCTTCGGAGCCCTCGCCTACTCGGTGAACTCGGGCGCGATGTGGATCGTGCTCGGCATCATGGCGCTCAGCGCGGTGGGCCTGCTGCTGCTTCTGCTGCCGCGGTTCACGCCGCGGGCCCCGCGCTGGGCCGAGCACTTCGTGCCGCCGCGCTACCGCCGTCGCAAGGCCGTGGATGTGCCCGCGGAGGGCGGTCGGGCGGCCGCGTACGACGAGACCGGCGACGACCTCGCGCACGGCAGGGACGAGGACGGGGAGCGGGACGGGGAACGTCGTACTCCGGTCGCTGTCGGTGTCTCAGGGGTCAACGGGGCGAGCGCCGTCGGCGCCCGTTCGCGTCTGCTGGACGAGCGAGGGGCCGGGTCGTCGCGCTGACGCCGGGTAAGAGTTTCGCAAGAGCCGTCCGGTGGGCGGCTCTGCAAAAGCGCCTCAATACCAGACAAGTTGGTCGCATGAGCGCACAGACGTGCATGTTCACCCTCATGTGTGACACCGAGCACACCAACCAGGTAAAGACCTCATCAAATAGTTTGTGATACGGTTCACGAGAACCCAGGACAGAGCCGAAGGACCGCGGTGCGACGGTTCACCGGCGGTGAGGTTCTCTCGCTGTCCGGGACTACGCTCGTCCATGACGACACCTGCCCCCTTGAGCAAAGCGGAGTTGCCGCCATGCCCTCCAATGACGTCCGGATCCTTCTCCAGGCCGCTGTGCCCACAGCTGCCGTCGGCGCGATTGCCGCCGTCGTCAGTGGTGTGGTCGCGGGGGGCAAGGGGGCGGTCGGGGCGCTCGTGGCGACGCTGGTCGTGATCCTTTTCATGGGCATCGGGCTGTACGTTCTGCAGCGCACCGCCAAATCGCTTCCGCACCTGTTCCAGGCAATGGGTCTGATGCTCTACACGGCACAGATTCTTCTGCTGTTCATCTTTGTCGCCGCGTTCAAGAACACGACGCTGTTCAACCCGAAGGCCTTCGCGATCTCGATCGTCGCCGCCACGCTCGCGTGGATCGGCGCACAGGCGCGTGCCCAGATGAAAGCCAAGATCCTCTACGTCGAACCCGAGTCCTCGAAGGGCGACAGGCCCGAAAAGACAGGGCACTCGTCGTGAGAGGTAGGGCCGGGATAAGTGCTCGTAGAAGACCCTGCTATCGTCCGGTGCCAACTGCGGCATCGCGGGCGCGGGCATCTGAGCTGACGCCTGCTCAATCGCGAGGCTTGATGCCCCCCAGCCGCCCTCACATCCGTTACACCAGTCCAGTGCCGAACCGCGGCTGCGCGCCGCGCCGACACAACGAGGTTGCCGTACCTATGCGCCACGCTGAAGGAGCCCGCGGTGAGTGCTGACCCGACGCAGGTGCTCGCCTTCGAGACCGACTGCCACATCTTCGACGGCTGTGGATTCCCGGCTCCCGGCCTGCACTCGTTCCTGTTCGAGCCCCTCGTGGGCGATGCGGACAGCAGCGTCTATTTCAACAAGACGATGCTCCTGGCGCTGCTCGGCTCCGTCATCGTCCTCGGCTTCTTCTGGGCCGCCTTCCGCAAGCCGAAGGTCGTCCCGGGCAAGCTGCAGATGGTCGCCGAGGCCGGATACGACTTCGTCCGGCGCGGCGTCGTCTACGAGACGATCGGAAAGAAGGAGGGCGAGAAGTACGTACCGCTGGTCGTCTCGCTGTTCTTCTTCATCTGGATGATGAACATCTGGTCGATCGTCCCGGTCGCCCAGTTCCCGGTCACGTCGATCATCTCGTACCCCGCGGTCCTCGCCGGGATCGTGTACGTCCTGTGGGTCTCGCTGACCTTCAAGCGGCACGGATTCGCCGGCGCGTTCAAGAACTTCTCCGGCTACGACAAGTCGCTGGGCCCGGTTCTCCCGCTGGCCATGGGCATCGAGCTCCTCTCGAACCTGATCGTCCGGCCGTTCACGCACGCGGTGCGACTGTTCGCGAACATGTTCGCGGGACACACCCTGCTGCTGCTGTTCACGATCGCCAGCTGGTACCTGCTCAACGGCATCGGGATCGCCTACGCGGGCGTCTCGTTCATCATGGTGATCGTGATGACGGCGTTCGAGCTGTTCATCCAGGCCCTGCAGGCATACGTCTTCGTGCTTCTTACCTGCACCTTCATCCAGGGCGCGCTCGCCGAGCACCACTGAGCCACCCCCGGTAAAACCCCCTAAACGTCCGGTGGTCAACCCCCGCCGGTCCGTACAGAGAAGGAAGAATCAGCATGGCTGCCACTGAGACCCTCGCCGCTGTCTCCGGCTCCCTCGGCTCCATCGGCTACGGCCTTGCCGCGATCGGCCCCGGCGTCGGCGTCGGCATCATCTTCGGTAACGGCACCCAGGCCCTTGCCCGTCAGCCCGAGGCTGCCGGCCTGATCCGTGCCAACCAGATTCTCGGCTTCGCCTTCTGTGAGGCGCTCGCCCTCATCGGTCTGGTCATGCCGTTCGTCTACGGCGTCTGACGTCGGATTCACGACAGACCGCCCACTAGACGAAAGGCACTGATATGAGCCAGCTGCTCACTGTCGCGGCCGAGGAGATGGAAAATCCCCTCATCCCGCCGATTCCCGAGCTGGTCATCGGCCTGATCGCCTTCGTCATCGTCTTCGGCTTCCTCGCCAAGAAGCTGCTTCCGAACATCAACAAGGTTCTGGAGCAGCGCCGCGAGGCCATCGAGGGCGGTATCGAGAAGGCCGAGGCCGCTCAGACCGAAGCCCAGAGCGTGCTGGAGCAGTACAAGGCCCAGCTCGCCGAGGCACGGCACGAGGCCGCGCGTCTGCGCCAGGAGGCGCAGGAGCAGGGTGCCACGCTCATCGCCGAGATGCGCGCGGAAGGCCAGCGGCAGCGTGAGGAAATCATCGCCGCCGGTCACTCGCAGCTCGCCGCCGACCGCAAGGCCGCCGCGTCCGCGCTGCGCCAGGACGTCGGCCAGCTGGCCACCGAACTGGCCGGCAAGCTGGTCGGCGAGTCCCTTGAGGACCACGCCCGGCAGAGCCGCACGATCGACCGGTTCCTCGACGGTCTCGACGAGACCGCTTCGAAGGCCGAGGCCACGCGATGAACGGAGCGAGCCGCGACGCGCTGGCCACCGCACGTGAGCGTCTCGACGCGCTGACGGACTCCACGTCCGTCGACGCGGCGCAGCTCGCCGACGAGCTGGCCTCCGTCACCGCGCTGCTCGACCGTGAGGTGTCCC
>NZ_JBHWZP010000005.1:0-72913 GCF_042728395.1 Streptomyces sp. NPDC060205 | reverse complement strand
GTGCCGAAGCACCGCCGCGCAGACGTGTTACCACCCCACAAAGCACCCCACCAAGGAGGCATACGGCCGTCGGGGGTCTCCAGTCCCCGGCGGCCGCCTGCTCACCAGAGGTGGGTGAAGTTGACGGCGATGTTCTCGTTCGACTGGTCGATGGCCGTGAACGCGGAACCGTTCACCTGGGCCGTGTTGCTCTGGTTCGAGGCGCCGGAACCGACGGCCTGCTGCTGCGTCGTGGACGAGGTGCCGTAGTTGTCACCCCCGACTCCGCTGCTGTCGACAGTCGCCACCGCGGCGTTCGATCCGTTGTCCGCGAAGGAGCCGTTGTCGGCCACTGCCACTCCCGAGAAGAGGGCGGCGGCGAGCGGCAGGGCTGCCGCGGCGGCGAGAACGCGGGCGGTACGGATGCTTGCCATGTGTGTTCCTCCAGAAGCGAGAAGTACGTACCGGTCGGGACCGGTTGCCGGTCAGGACCGGCTGAGTACGGCTGGTTCCGGGGCAGTTGGCCGACCGCCTCGGTGTTCGTTCACGACGTCGCGAGATCAGAATTGCCCACCGAATCCCCGGCGAACCACCCCGGAAGCCGCTATTCGCTCGCAAGCGTGAGTACATGTCGATAAACCACCTTCGCGCCCCCAAAACCGCAGTTCAGGATGGTGCGGGCAGCTCAATCCCATACACCGCAAGGGACGAAGCGTTTCGTCACCTTTTCAGCCAATCCCCCTGGGTGGGTTTACTCACCCGCTCAGGGGTGCATCCCGCCGCCACCCCTTCCCTTTTTCGAACACTCGTACGAACATAGACGCATGGCCACCATCGACCGGCAGGCCACGACGCTGGCCCTCGCACACGCCCTGTCAGCCGCCGAACGCGGACTGGCCGTCATCCCGCTGTCCCGGACCAAGCTCCCCGCGCTGCGCTCACCCCACCGCGACGACCCGGCGGCACCGCCCTGCCACGGCGAGTGCGACCGCTTCGGACACGGTGTGTACGACGCCTCGACCGACCCCCGCCGCATACGCGCCCTCTTCGCCGCCGCCCCCTGGGCCACCGGCTACGGCATCGCCTGCGGCCTGGAACCCCACCACCTGATCGGCGTCGACCTCGACACCAAATCGGGTACGGACTCGTCCGCGGCTCTTCGCGAACTGGCGCTGCGCCACCTGTTCACGATCCCCGAGACGGTCGTCGTGCTGACCCCCAGCGGCGGCCGTCACCTGTGGCTGAGCGGCCCGCCCGACGTCGTCGTCCCCAACTCCGCGAGCCGGCTGGCTCCGGGCATCGACATCCGCGGCGCCGGCGGCTACCTCGTGGGCCCCGGCTCCCGTACCGAACACGGTGTCTACAGCACGGCTCCGGGCACCGCTCAGCTGCCGCCCGCCCCCTGCCCGACGTCGCTGCTGCGCCTCCTGACGCCACCGCCCCGCGCCCACACCACCCCGACGGCGGCCACGCCCGGCCAGCAGGGCCAGGGCCTCGTCCAGTTCGTCCTCGCCGCGCACGAGGGCCAGCGCAACACCCGCCTGTTCTGGGCGGCCTGCCGCGCCTACGAGAACGGCTTCGGCCCGCAACTGACCGAGGCCCTGGTCGACGCAGCGGTCCGCACGGGCCTCACGGAGCGCGAGGCCCGCTCAACCATCACGTCGGCATCCCGCATGACGAACCACCGCCCTTAGCGCACGCCACTGAAGCCGCCCAAGGGCACGGGCCTGGCCGAGAGCCCGGAAAGGTTCAATCCCCTCTACCCCGCACGAGCCGGACCGCGAAGCGGATGCCTAGGCCGTCGCCCGTCGGACCTGGTAGTTCCAGCGTGTGAGCGACCGGACGACGGTCTCGGCGCCCGTGGGGTTGGCGCTGTGTACGTAGACCATGCCGATTCGGAACGGCCGCCCGTTGAAAGCTGCTTCTTCCAGGAGGGTTACCACGGGCAGGATGCTGTCGTCGCCGCCGAGGTCATGGTCGAGCCAGAGTTCATCGATCAAGGTGTCGCGGTGCTCCTGCAGGAGCTTGACGCCTTCGCCGCTGCTGCGCGCGATCCGCGTGGTCCACGGCAGCGGCCGGAGATCATCTATGCCAAGGACGACCGGCGGCGGGACGGGCGGCTCTTCTTCCATTCGACCATCATCACCGCAAGGAAGACGGCGGTGAAGCGAGCCGCACAACAGCGCGGTACCGCGGCCCCAGAGGCTTCGCAGGTCGGCAGCCGCCCCTCAGAGGCCACGAAACGACCGCAACGACCGTCGCTGACCGGACTGCCCAGAGCTACGGATCAGAGGGCCGCCCGTGCCCCTGCCGTGCCCCTCGCGTGCGCGATCGACCGGTGACCGACGGGGGATCACGGTGATCGGCGGACGGCGAACAAAGGAACGGCCCCTGACCGATCTCCCCGGTCAGGGGCCGTTCTCCTGCGGTGGGTGTGGGATTTGAACCCACGGTCACATCGCTGCGACGACGGTTTTCAAGACCGTTCCCTTAGGCCGCTCGGGCAACCCACCCCGCGCCGCTGAGAGATCGGCGCGGGGACAAGACTAACCGGTCAGCTGTCGCCCTCGCGCTGGCCCAGGGTTACTTCGGCGGTGCGCTGCTTGCCGTCGCGGGTGTAGGTGAGCTTGACGGTGTCGCCGGGCTGGTGGGTCCAGATCTCGCCGATGAGGGTGGGGCCGCTGTCGATCACCCGGTCGTCGAGCTTGGTGATGACGTCGCCGGGCTTGAGACCGGCCTTCGCGGCGGGGCCGTTCGGCGTGACCGCGTCGGAGTTGCCGGCGCCCTGTTCGGTGATCTTCGCGCCCGTGCCCTCCTCCAGGGAGACGGAGGCACCGATGACGGGGTAGACGGGCTTGCCGGTCTTGATGAGCTGCTGGACGACGTTCTTCGCCTGGTTGATCGGGATCGCGAAGCCCAGGCCGATGGAACCGGACTGGCTCGTACCGCCCAGCCCGCCGCCCGTGGACTGGATCGCGGAGTTGATGCCGATCACCGCGCCCTTGGCGTCCAGGAGCGGCCCTCCGGAGTTGCCCGGGTTGATCGAGGCGTCGGTCTGCAGGGCGCTCATGTACGAGGCCTTGCTGCTGGAGCTGCCGTCGCTGGAGGCGACCGGGCGGTTCTTCGCGCTGATGATGCCGGTGGTCACCGTGTTCGACAGCCCGAACGGAGCGCCGATCGCGATGGTCGAGTCGCCGACCGCGATCTTGTCCGAGTTGCCGAGCGGCAGCGGTTTGAGGTTGCCCGGCGCGTTCTTGAGCTTGATGACCGCGACGTCGTAACCCTGGGCGTGGCCGACGACCTCGGCGTCGTACTTCTTGCCGTTAGAGAAGGTGGCCGACAGCTTGCCGCTCTCGACCGCCTCGGCGACCACGTGGTTGTTGGTGAGGATGTGGCCCTGCTTGTCGAAGACGAAGCCGGTGCCCGTGCCGCCCTCTCCGTTGCTGCCCTCGGCCTCGATGGTGACCGTGCTCGGCAGCGCAGTGGCGGCCACGTTGGCGACCGTGCCCGCGTCGCGCTTGAGGTCACCGCCGCTCTCGGAGGAGGAGACCGTCGTCGAGCCCGAGGAGTCGTCGTTGCGGTCGGCAGCCCAGTAGCCGATGCCGCCGCCCACGCCGCCCGCGATCAGCGCGGCCACCAGGACCGCGGCGACCAGGCCGCCCCGCCCGCCGGACTTCGGCTTGGGGGCGGGCTGTTGGTACGAGGCGCCCCAGACGTCCCCAGAGCTGCTTTCGCCGCCGCCTCCGTAGGGACCGGAACCGCCGTCGCCGCCACCTCCGTAAGGGCCTGATCCGCCCGCGCCCCCGCCTCCGTACGGTCCGGAGCCGCCTTCGCCGCCGCCCGCGTACGGGCCGGAGCCTGCCTCGTGCGAGTAAGCGGGCGTGGCCGGCGGAGGAGGCGGCCAGGCGCCCCCTTCCGGAGCGGGAACGGCGCCCTGGGGAGCCCCGGGAGGCGTCGGGGGCAACGTGGCCGTCGGCGCGTCTCCCGGGAAGGAGCCCGGCCCCTGAGGCCGGTCGGTGCCCTCGTGGGGGGCCGCGGAACCGGCTCCCGGCGATACCGGCTGCCCCGGGGGCACGGAAGCAGCGGGAGTATCCACCGGCACGGGAGGTGCAGACGGGGCCGGGGGTACTGCAGTGCCCTCGTTCTCGGTGCTCACAGCTCTTCCTCTCGATCCACGGCTGTTCAGTAAGTTCGCATCCGGTCACGTTCGGTCGCGTGTGTTCAGGACTCCACCACGCGTGTTCGGGAACCGGCACGATTCAGCTGTGCATGTGCTTTTGTATGCCGTCAGCTTTTCCCACGGGACGTCAGGGCGCCATAAGCGGCACCTGTGACTCCGAGATCTTCATTTATATAGGACAGGTCTGACAAAACAACTGCACGGCCCGCACCCCGGCCCGCGCCACCGATCCCGCCATCGTTCCCGCCACCGGTCCCACGCGTACCCACTCGCGGTGGCACCATGACGCGGTGACCCACGCACGACAGCACCCGACGCAGGTCGTCGCACACCGCGGCGCCTCCGAAGAGGCCCCCGAGCACACCCTGGCCGCGTACGAGAAAGCCATCGAGGACGGGGCCGACGCCCTGGAGTGCGATGTACGGCTGACCGCGGACGGGCATCTCGTCTGCGTCCACGACCGCCGTGTCAACCGCACCTCCAACGGCCGCGGCGCCGTCTCCGCCCTGGAACTCGCGGATCTCGCCGCCCTGGACTTCGGCTCCTGGAAGAACCGCGACGAGGCACCCGACTGGGAGCAGCAGCGGCCACCCTCCTGGGAACAGCAGTCCGTCCTGACACTGGAGCGCCTGCTCGAACTCGTGGCGGACGCCGGCCGTCCCGTGCGGCTCGCCATCGAGACGAAGCACCCCACACGCTGGGCCGGCCAGGTCGAGGAGCGTCTGCTGGTCCTTCTGAAGCGCTTCGGCCTGGACGCGCCGTCCTCACCCGCCGAGTCGCCGGTCAGCGTCATGAGCTTCTCGGCGCGCTCGCTGCAGCGCGTGCGCGCCGCGTCCCCGACGATGCCGACGGTCTACCTGCTGCAGTTCGTCTCGCCCCGGCTGCGCGACGGGCGGCTGCCGCCGGGAGTCCGGATCGCCGGTCCGTCGATGCGGATCGTACGCAGTCATCCGGCGTACATCGAGCGCCTGAAGCGCGCTGGTCACCAGGTTCACGTGTGGACGGTGAACGACTCCGAGGACGTCGACCTGTGCCTCGGACTCGGTGTCGACGCCATCATCACCAACCGCCCGCGCGCGGTGTTGCGCCAGCTGGGCCGCTGAAACCGCTCATCTCCCGGTCCCCACAGGCCCCGCACGTTCCGTCCACGAGCTGTCACGTCTCGGCCAAAAGGGCGATTTCAGGCCACTCGATTACAGGGAGTGCTCCGGCGCATTCGTTCCGTGTTCGATCGTTACGAGTGCGTCACTGCACGTGCATTGGCCGGTTTCCGGTCCATCCCAGAAGGGCATCCACACCGTGGCGTGGGGCAAAGGAGGTCTCGGGGGTGGCGTTGATGGTGGCACAAGAGGTGCCCACGTCGTCGAGCATGGCCGTACCCCATGGCCCTGCGGGCGTGGGAGAAGCAAGACACCGGATGCGCGATCAACTGCGCACCGGGGGTGTGGCGGAAACGGTCATCGACGATGCCGTACTGATCCTTTCCGAACTACTGAGCAACGCCTGCCGTCATGGCAGGCCACTGGGTGAAGCCCTGGCCGGGGACGGCGACGTCCGGGCCGCGTGGCGTGTCGAACCGACCGGCAGACTCACCGTCGAGGTGACGGACGGCGGTGGTCCGACCCGTCCGGTTCCGGCCACGCCCTCGGTCACCGCGCACGGCGGCCGCGGGCTGAACATCATCACGGCGCTGGCCGACGACTGGGGTGTCCGGGACGACGCCCGCGGTGAGGTCACGGTGTGGGTGGTCGTACACAAGGACGCCTGTGCCGTCCGCAGGCGCAGCGACTTCACCACGCGGGTCACGGCCCCGGCGGTGCCCGCGGCGTCCACGGTGTCCGCGATGTCCGACCTGGACTTCGGGGACGCCTTCGACGGCCTGGACTGACCGCACCTGCCGGACCTGCCGGACCGGCCGGGCACATCAGGCAGGTCAGGCCAAGTCGGCCGGACAGGTCGGGCCAAGTCGGCCGGACAGGTCGGGCCGAGTGAGCCGAGCCAGCCAAACAGGTCGGGCCGAGTCAGCAGGGCAAGTCGGGCCGAGCAGCCCGGGTCGGCCGACAGAACCGAAGCAGACGGAAGTACTGGTTCCGGGACGAACCGAAGCGCCGCCCCGCGTCCGGCCCGGCACGTTGTCCACAGGGTCCCGTCGGTCCCCGTACGAACGGCTAGGCTCGCGCCCGTACGAGTCGAGCCGTAACCGGGAGACATCCACGATGGCCAAGAAGCGACCCCAGACGAAGGCCAAGCAGCCGCAGCGGCAGGATGGGGCCCGCGCCGCCGGCACAGACGGACACGTCCCGGTTGTCGGAGCACGCGAGCCCTGCCCCTGCGGCAGCGGCCGCCGCTACAAGGCGTGTCACGGACGCGCCGCCGCGCACGCCGTGACCGAGCTGGTCCACCGGCCGTTCGAGGGCCTGCCGAGCGAGGGCGACTGGATCGCGCTGCGCGAGCTGGTGCCCGCGGCGACCGTCGAGCTGCACCTGAAGGAGGCCCTTCCGGAGGGCGTGCCCTCGGTCACCCTCGCGACAGTGCTGCCGATGGCCTGGCCGGCCCTGCGCCGCGAGGACGGCTCGGTCCTCATCGGCCTGCAGAACGACACGGCGTCCGGCGACATCAGCCGCGACCTGGCCGACACGCTCCAGCGCGCGCTCACCGCGGAACCGGGCACTCCGGTGCAGGGCCGCCGCGCCCCGGGCGACGGAGTGCGCCTGCAGGATCTCCTCGACCCCGAAGGCGCGTTCGAGCCAGTTGTGCACGCGGGCTTCGAATTCTGGGTTCCGGACGCACAGAACGCCGCCACGGAGGTAACCGCCTCCCTGGAGCGCGCCAACGCCGCCGCGATCCCGACGGTGAAGCTCGCCGGTGTCGACGCCGCGTACTGGTGCGAGACACCCGACAAGAACCACCTGCGCTGGGTCATGCCGCACCCCGAGGAGCAGCTTCTGGACGCGCTCGCGCGGCTGCACGCGGAGGGCCGGTCGAGCCTCGGCGAGGGCACCCGGCTGGTCGGTTCCTTCCGTGCCCACGGCCTCACCGTCCCGGTCTGGGACCTGCCGACGGGCGTATCGGCCGAGGACATCGAGAAGCCCGCGTCCGAGTTCGCCGAGCGGCTCGCCGCCGCGCTGGCCACGGACGCGCCGCTGACCGCGGACGAGCGCCGGGCGCGCGGCGGTCTCACCAACCGCCAGGTCACCCTCAGCTGACGCGCGGCGCACACCCGGCCCCGGCTGACCGACCGGTCAGCCGGGCGACAGGTGCGCAAAGCGGGTGACTCCTGTCACAACTCCCGGTCGTGACAAGCGAATCCGTGTCTGAATAGCCGAGATCGAATTTGCGAACCGCCGATCTCTTGTTACCGTTCCAATAGCCCGGTTGCTGGTGCATCCCCCGTCGCCAGCAACCGGGTCTTTTCATGTCCGGACCCGGGACCGCCCACGGTGAAGTTCTCAACGCGCGTTCTGCACAGGCGAGTTGCTCCCCGAGCGCAGAAGCAGCGGCGCGTCGGCACCCTCCGCGGACCCGGCGAACTCGGCGACCGCCGAGTACTCCGAAGCGTCGCCCACCGTCCGCTGCCGCGGCGTCTCGCACACCCCCGGCTCGTCGTCCGCGCCCACCGCGCAGTACATCCGCACGGTGCGGTCGCCGGGCGCCAGAAGCGTCAGTACGGACGTGAGGGCGTCGCCGGTCGCGTTGCGGTAGTAGGTACGCGCCCATGTCTCGCGCCCCTGCGTCAGTACGCACGTCTGCGCCTCGATGCCGTCGGGGGAGGCGAGTTCGGGTCCGCAGCGGGCGGCGGTGGCCAGCCCCACGCCGAGCGTCAGGGAGCGCTCGGAGGCCGAGGGGTGCCGGTCGGCCGCTCCACCGTCGGCGCGGCCGGAGCCGGGCGCCTCGCCGGAACCGTGACCGCCGGCTGCGGGTCCGCCGGGGCCGGAGCCGGATGCGGAACCGCCAGAACGAGAACCGCCGAAGCCGGAGGCGCCGGAACCGGAAGCGCCGGCATCACGGCCGTCGGCGTTGCGACTGTCGGCGCCCCGGCCACCGGCATCCCGTTCACCGCCGTCACGGCCGTCGCCGAGCGACGACGGTGCGGACGCCCGTGCGGACGACAGTGAGGATGCGGAGGAGGACGCGGGAGCGTCGCGACCCACCGGCCCCGCGGAGGCCACCGCCAGCGGCAGCGCGACCGTGAGAACGACGAGGACCGCCAGCATCGCCAGGCGGATTCTTCGGGGATCCGGTCGGTCGGGGTCCGGGGAGTGCGGAGAGTGCGGTGAGTACAGGGAGTCCAGGGGTCGTCCCCCGGAGTGACGCAGCATGAAGGGGACGATAACGAGCGAGGGCGGGCGCGCGGTTCGCCGCGCGCCCGAGTCCCCTACAACTCGGGGGCGCTCACACCCGTACGAGTGAGAGCCTCCACCACCGCGTCCACCACGGCCTCGACATCGGGCACCCAGGGGGCGGCCGAGCCCGGCAGCGGAGCCCGCTCCCAGCGGATCCCGCCCTGCCCGGTCTCGGACGGCGGCAGGGCCACGTAACCGCCCTCGCCGTGGAAACGCAGCGAGCCGGGTACGAAGTCCTTGGCGTAGAGCAGCTCACCCAGCTGCTCCAGGGAGTACGGCTTCACGAGCAGCGCCCAGCGCGTCGGGGACGCGATCACGGGGCCGAGGCGCATTTCCTTGAGGTCGAGGGCGGCCAGCGCCCTGGCCGCGGCCGGGGCCGGCAGGCTCACCGCGCACGGGGCCTTTCCTCCGGTGGCGAGGATGATCGGGGCCGTCGGCCGGTTCGTCCACCACCAGCGCGCCATGCGCTCGTCGGTGGTGGCCGCGAGCAGACCGGGGTCGAAGGGGTGGGCACCTGGCACCGTGCACTCCGGGTCCGGGCACCCGCATCGGGCCCGCCCCTGCGGGTCCGGCGCCACACCCGGGAGTACGGGCCACTGCCATTGGGTCGCGAAGGTCAGGGCCGCGCTGAGCATCTCAGGCCTCCCGTCGTTTCGCCTGGACAGGAGCCTGCGTCGCCTTCCGAGGATCTCGCGCATGTGCGCTCGTTCCTTTCCGTTGAACGCCGAGGAACCACATCACACCATGTGTCGATCACTTCACTGTGCGTACCTACTGGCGCATCACACCCTCGTCGGAGACAAGGGGAACCCCTATGGGCCGAGCGTTGGTTGCGTCCGCGTCCATACTGCGTCTGGCTAAAGCACGGGCATGGCGTGGGGTGGCGGCGCCTGGCGTTTGCTGTCCCGCGTATATCTCGCCGCCTCCGCCACGGGAGGATGGGGCACGGTCGTCGGTGGTTAAGACGCCCGGGTCCGGCGCCAGGTTCCGGGAGGGTTCCGTGAGGAACCCCACCACACCTGGCCTTCACCGAGTACGTACCCATCACGACCGTTGTGACGCTCTGTCGAGCTAGGCCAGTCGACCGCAATACGCCGTGACTAGACTCTATTTTAAGCCAACTTTACCTTTCTGTAGCGGTCCCACGGACACCAGGAATCCCAGCAGGACAATGCTGGACATCCCCTTACGAGTGCGTGTACATGTGGAGACACTGCCAGCGGCGCAGAATGACATGGGGGTTTGCGATGCTATTGAGCAATACGCACCGGTCGGAAAGCCGGACACCATGAACGCCCCTCACCTCCCGAAAGTGGCCGGAATCGATTCAACGGTTCCCTCACCCACACACACTGTCGCGCCGACACGTGCCACCACGGGTTCCCCACCGGCCACTTCCCCACACGCCCCGGGCGCCGTCCTCCAGGACAGACTCGCAGGCTGGGTGTCCGATCTCACCACGCTGCACGAGCTGACCGAGCGACTGGCACGGACCGCCTCCCTGGCGGACGCCCTCCAGGAACTGCTGCGCGCCGGATCCGCCCTCGTGGGCGCCCGGCGCGGTCTCGTGGTGCTGGAACCGGGCGACGGCCTCGGCCCGGACACCACGATCGGCCTCGGTCTCGCCCGGGCGGATCTCGGGCACATCGAGACCGTCCCGCGCAGCTCCACGTCGTACGGGAAGATCCTCGACGGGCTTCCGGGGGGCGAGGGCGAGATCGCCCAGCCCGATCTGCTCTCCGACGACGGGCTCGACCCGCGGCACCGCGAAGTGGCCGCGCGGCTCGGTTATGCCGCGAGCTACGCGCTGCCGCTGTCCACGGACGCGGCGGGCCGTCTCGGTGCCGCCGTGTGGCTCTACGACGAGCCGGCCGAGCCGGTCGAGCGGCAGCGCCACCTGGTCGGCCTCTACACGGCGTACGCGGCCGAGCACCTGGCCCGCCTGGTGGAACTGGAACGCACGCGCGCGTGCATCACGACCATCTCCGAGGAACTGCTGCCCTCCCGGCTGCCCCGGGTCTCCGGGGTGCAGCTCGCCGCCCGGCACCGCACGGGGCCGCGCGGCGGCGGCGACTGGTACGACGCGCTGCCGCTGCCCGACGCCGCGCTCGGCCTCGCGGTCGGGTCGGTCACCGGGTCGGGCCCCAGCGCCGTCGCCGCGATGGGCCGGCTGCGCGCCTCCCTGCGGGCGTACGCGGTGATGGAGGGCGAGGACCCGGTCGCCGTGCTGTCCGACCTGGAACTGCTGCTGCGGCTCACGGAACCGGCCCGCTCCGCCACCGCCCTGTTCGCGTACTGCGAGCCGGCGCTGCGCAAGATCACGCTCGCCGGGGCCGGACACAGCCCGCCGCTGGTGATCGGCGAGCGGCGCACCGAGTACGTGGAGACGTCGCTCTCGGCCCCCCTGGGGATGCTCGCCTGCTGGGAGGCGCCCAGTGTGGAGTTCCGGGCCGAGCCGGGAGAGACGGTTCTGCTCTACACGGACGGGCTGCTGCACCGGACCGGCGATCCCATGGACCGGGCCTTCTCGCGGCTGCACGCGGCCGCCGCGAGTGTGCCCAGGGCGCTGCGGGCGGACCCGGGCGCCGTCGCCGACCACGTCCTGCGGACCATGCTGCCGGACGGCCTCGACGACGCCGACAGCGACGAGGACGTGGTGCTGCTCGCGGCCCGCTTCGAGTGAGCCGCTCGCCTCGCTCCGAGTGAGCCGCACGCCCCGCTCCGGATGAGCCGCGCGCCCCGCCGCACGCCTCCTGTGTGAGGCGCACGTCATCGGGTCTTCCGGCCCTGGGCGCTCTTCCGTACGACCGTACGATGGACAGCGTCCAGAGTCGTATCGAGGAGGCAGATCGTGTCGGAGGCGCTCATTCCGGAGACCCCGGAAGCCGTGCTTGAAGATGCCGCCGACCAGGCGGATGAAGAAGAGCCCATCAAGCAGCGCAAGAACGGCCTGTATCCGGGCGTGTCCGACGAGCTGGCCGAGAGCATGAAGTCCGGCTGGGCCGACACGGAGCTGCACGGCCTGGAGCCGATCGCGCAGGCCGCTCACACGGCGGCCCGCCGTGCCGCGCTCTCCGCGCGCTTCCCGGGCGAGCGCCTGGTCGTCCCCGCGGGGAACCTGAAGACCCGCTCGAACGACACGGAGTACCCCTTCCGTGCGTCGGTCGAGTACGCGTACCTGACCGGCAGCCTCACCGAGGACGGCGTCCTCGTGCTGGAGCCCGTCGCGGACGGCCACAAGGCCACGATCTACCTGCTGCCGCGCTCCGACCGCGAGAACGGTGAGTTCTGGCTCTCCGGCCAGGGCGAGCTGTGGGTCGGCCGCCGCCACTCCCTGACCGAGGCCGAGCAGCTGTACGGCATCCCCGCCTCGGACGTCCGAGAACTCCCCGAGAAGCTGCGCGAGGCGACCGGCCCCGTCCGGGTCGTGCGCGGTTACGACGCCGGGATCGAGGCGGCGCTCACCGACAAGGTCACCGCCGAGCGCGACGCCGAGCTGCGGGTCTTCCTCTCCGAGGCGCGGCTGATCAAGGACGAGTTCGAGGCCGGCGAGCTGCAGAAGGCGGTCGACTCGACCGTGCGCGGCTTCGAGGACGTCGTCAAGGTCCTGGACCGCGCCGAGGCGACCAGCGAGCGCTACATCGAGGGCACGTTCTTCCTGCGCGCGCGGGTCGAGGGCAACGACATCGGTTACGGCTCGATCTGCGCCGCCGGACCGCACGCGTGCACGCTGCACTGGGTGCGCAACGACGGCCCGGTGCGCTCCGGGGACCTGCTCCTGCTGGACGCGGGCGTGGAGACCCACACCCTCTACACGGCCGACGTCACGCGCACGCTGCCCGTCAACGGCACGTACTCGGAGATCCAGAAGAAGATCTACGACGCCGTGTACGAGGCCCAGGAGGCCGGCATCGCGGCCGTGCAGCCGGGTGCCAAGTACCGGGACTTCCACGACGCCGCCCAGCGTGTGCTGGCCGAGAAGCTCGTCGAGTGGGGGCTCGTCGAGGGTCCGGTCGAGCGGGTCCTGGAGCTGGGGCTGCAGCGCCGCTGGACGCTGCACGGCACCGGTCACATGCTCGGCATGGACGTCCACGACTGCGCGGCCGCGCGGACGGAGACGTACGTGGACGCGACGCTGGAGCCGGGCATGTGCCTGACCGTCGAGCCGGGGCTGTACTTCCAGGCGGACGACCTGACCGTGCCTGAGGAGTACCGGGGCATCGGCGTCCGGATCGAGGACGACATCCTCGTCACGCAGGACGGCAACCGGAACCTGTCCGCGGGGCTCCCTCGCCGGTCGGACGAGGTCGAGGCGTGGATGGCTTCGCTCACGGGCTGATGTGCGATGACATGAGTCGGCGCCGTGCTGTGGCATGAACCGACATGGATGGCCGGGTACCGATGGGGTGCCCGGCCATTCCCGTCGTCCGCGGGTGCGCTGTGGCCGGTCGCGCAGTTCCCCGCGCCCCCAAAGACAAAAGACTGCGCAGTTCCCCGCGCCCCTGAAGTCAGAAGACCGCGCGGTTCCTCGCGGCCCCGGCGGAAGGAGATCTGGTCGGTGGACTCGTTCTGGGCCGGTGTCGGTGTCGATCTGCATCTCGAACCCGACGTCTCCGAGGGGCGCCGCGCCGGGCTCGAACGGGCGTTGCGGGACGCCGTCCGGGACGGGCGACTGGCTCCCGGGGCACGGCTGCCCGCGACCCGGCGGCTCGCCGCCGAGCTCGGGATCTCGCGCGGCACGGCGAAAGCGGCGTACGACCAGCTCGTCGCCGAGGGTTATCTCACCGCGCGGCAGGGGGCGGGCACCCAGGTCGCCCCGCTGCCCTCCGTGGACGCGGCCGCTCCGAGGACGTCGGCACGCACGCGTGCGCCCCGTTTCGATCTGCGGCCCGGCAGTCCGGACGTCGGTACGTTTCCGGCGGCGGCCTGGCTGCGGGCACTGCGCCGGGCGGTCGCGAACGCCCCCTCCGCGGCGTACGACTACGGGGATCCGCGCGGCCGGATCGAACTGCGGACGGCACTGTCGGAGTACCTGGGCCGGGCGCGCGGGGTGATCGCGCCGCCCGAGCGGATCGTGGTGACGACCGGATACGTCCAGGGGCTCGCGCTCCTCACCCGCGTACTGGAGGGCGGGGCGATCGCCATGGAGGACCCCGGGCTGCCCTTCCACCGGGACGTGGTGCGGCACAACGGCGGGACGGTGACCCCGGCGGAGGTCGACGAACGGGGCGTCCTCGTACGGGGACTCGGTGACGCGGCGGCCGTCGTGGTCACGCCTGCGCACCAGTACCCGACCGGGGTGACCCTGCGTCCGGAGCGGCGACGGGCCCTCACGGACTGGGCACGCGCGCGTGGAGGGGTGATCGTCGAGGACGACTACGACGGGGAGTTCCGCTACGACCGGCAGCCCGTGGGCGCGCTCCAGGGGATGGCACCCGGGCAGGTGGCCTACCTGGGGACGGCGTCCAAGACGCTCGGGCCCGCGCTGCGACTGGGCTGGATGGTGCTGCCGCCGCACCTCGTCGACGCGGTCGCCGACGCCAAACTGCACAGCGACCACCACACCGAGTCCATCGGCCAGCTGGCCCTCGCCGACCTGATCACCGGCCATGCCTACGACCGGCACGTACGCGCGGTCCGGCTGCGCTACCGGCGGCGCCGGGACGAGCTCCTCGGCCGGCTGGGCGCGCGGCGGGGCGTACGGGGCATCGCGGCGGGGCTGCACGCGCTGGTCGAGGTGGCGGACGAGAGGGCGGTGCTGGCGCGGGCCGCCGAGAAGGGCCTCGCGGTGGGCCACCTCGGCGAGCACTGGCACACGCCGGGCGGCGGGCGGCCCCAGGGGCTGGTGGTGGGGTACGGGACGCCTCGGGAGCGGGTCTATCCGGAGGCGTTGGAAGTGTTGGGGCAGGTGCTGGACGAGACCTGAGGCAGGACGGGCCCGAGGCAGGACCGGTTCTGGGCAGGACCAGAATTGGGCCAAGGAACGGCACAGTTATTGGGTCTGCCGAGAGGTCCATCACCCCCATAGCGTCTTAGCCATGAGCAACCGAGCAACGGCAGCCGAGGCATCCGTACGGGCGCACCATGTGATCCCGCCCGCGGGGCCGCAGCGGGTCCTGGCCCTGGCCCAGTTGAGCAATGCCGTCGGGGACGGCGCCTACTACGTCACCTCCGCCCTCTACTTCACCCATGTCGTCGGGCTCGCACCCGCGCGCGTGGGACTCGGGCTCACGATCGCCTGGGCGGTCGGCTCGGCCGCGGGCGTACCCCTGGGCCGGCTCGCCGACCGGCGGGGGCCGCGCGGCACGGCGGTGCTCCTGGCGCTGGCCACGAGCCTCGCCGTGGCGTCCTTCCTCGTCGTCCGGGGCTTCGTGCCGTTCGTGCTGGCGGCGTGCGCGTACGCGACCGCGCAGTCGGGGCTCGCTGCCGCCCGGCAGGCGCTGCTGGCCGGCCTGGTGTCCCGCCAGGAGCGCACGGGGCTGCTCGCGCACCTCCAGTCGACGCTCAACGCCGGGCTCGCGGTGGGGGCGGGGCTCGGCGGACTGGCGCTGCACGCGGGGACACGGGCGGCCTACCTCGGGGTGTTCGCGCTGGACGCGGTGAGCTTCCTGCTGTGCGCGGCGGTGCTGCTGCGGCTGCCGACCGTGGACGGCACGCACAAGCGAAACGGGACGCCGGCGCGAAACGGGACGCACCTGCGCAACGAGATGCACGCGCGCGTGGAGGTCGATCAGGGGCCAGGCCGGGATGTCGCCGGGCGGGGCGACGCTCCCGGCGTGCTGCGTGATCGCCCCTACGCCGTCGTGGCCCTCCTCAACACCGTGCTGCTGCTGCGGATGCCGTTGCTGAGCCTGGGCATCCCGCTGTGGATCGCCGAGCGGACCGCGGCGCCGACCTGGGTGGTCTCCGCGCTGTTCGTGCTCAACACCGGTGCGGTGATGCTCTTCCAGGTGCGGACGGCCCGCGGGGTGACGGGCACGGCGTCGGCCACGCGCGCGGTACGGCGTTCGGGGCTCGTGATGCTGGCCTCGTGCGCGGTGTTCGCCCTGTCGGCCGGGGTCTCGCCGTGGACGGCGGTCGGCGTGCTGGCGGTCGGCGCGGTGCTCCAGGTCGTCGCCGAGATGCAGCAGTCGGCGGGGTCCTGGCAGCTCTCCTTCGACCTCGCCCCGCCCGACCGGGTGGGCGAGTACCAGGGCTTCTTCGGTACGGGCGTGACGGTGGCGCGGACACTGGGCCCGCTGGTGCTGACGGCACTGCTCGTGGGGTGGGGGACGCCGGGCTGGCTGCTCCTCGGCGCCCTGACGCTGGCGGCCTCGTACGCGATGGGGCCTGCGGTGCGGTGGGCGACGGAGAGCCGGGCCGCCCAGAGCCGGACCGCTGACCCGTTCGGCAGCCCGGCCCCCGGGCCGACGCTCAAACGGCCGGTAACGGTCAACTGACGCGACGCTCAAACGGCCGCTACCGGTGAACTGACCCGACGCTCAAACAGCCGGTACCGGTGAACTGACCCTCACCGGAAGCGAGTCCGCGAACAAGGCCCCCGCGAGCAGCCCGCTGCTTCCGCGGGGGCTCCACGCGCGCGCGTGAAGGTCGGCGTCGAACGCCGCCAGGGCGGCGCGGCCCGGAGCGGTGGACGTGCTGCCCGCCTCGACGACCCCGCGCGCGCCCGCCTGCACGTGCCGCAGACCGTGCGGTCCTGCCGTGTACAGCAACTCGGTGTCCTGGAGCGTCGACATGACGGTCAGCAGGGCGTCGAGGCGCGCGTTCGGCTCGGGGACGCCCGCGCGGCGAGCCGCGGCCAGCGTGTCCAGTGCCCGGCGCACATGGGGGAAGCCGGCTCTCGCCTCGCCCCGGGCGCCGGCCGCTCCGTACTTCGCGGAGACCGAGGAGCCGCGGGAGGGCCGGCGGGGCGCCCGCCGGTCGGAGTAGGCCGCGATCCGCTTGGCGGCCGCGGTCAGGTCCCGTCCGGCGGCCCGGGGTTCCAGGGCCGCGGCGGCGACCAGCAGGCCGAGCACCCACAGTGCTCCGCGGTGCCCACCACCCGCCAGGGCCACCGAGTGCTCGGTGCCGCGCCCGATCGCGCCTAGTTCCGCCCGGAGTTCGGGGGTCGCCGAACCGGTGCGGCGGGCGGCGGCGGCCATCGCCGCGAGTCCCGGCTCCAGCGCCCTGGCCGACCAGCGCAGCGAGCAGTGGTCCTCACCGGTCACCCGGGCACCGAGGTCACGCGGGTCGGGCAGTCCCGGCTTGGGTGTCAGCGCCAGCTGCCCGGTGAGCGCGGCCACCGCGGCCCGCGCCAGCGTCTCGTCCGCACGGCTGCTCATCGCCCGCGGCCTCCTTACGAGGAGGAGGCGGAGGAGGAGGCCGACGCACTGGGGGCGTCGCTGGGGGCACCGCTCGGAGCGCCGCTCGGGGGCGTGCCGCCGCCACCGCCGCCGCTGCCCGCGCCGGTGTTCTCGGCGTCCGGGTCGATCCCGAGGGTGATGGAGCCCTTGTAGCCCTTGGAGGGGTCCTTCTTGTGCACGGGCTTGAGGGTGAGCAGGCCGCTGGAGGCGCCCCCGCCGTCGTAGACCATGTCGTCGTCGAGCTTGGTCCAGGTGCCCGAGTGCTTGGCGTAGGGCTCCAGTTCGAAGATCTGCTCGGCGATGTCGTCGTCGAAGAAGAGCTGGCCGGTGTAGTTGACCTTGCCGCCCTCGTAGGTGCCGTCCTCCTTCTCGCCGCCGGTGTGCACCTTCACGTGGATGTGGCAGGTGCGCGGCGTGTACCAGCCGGGGACGATGGTCTCGAACGTGACGACCCCGTTGGCGTTGGCGACCTGGTAGCCCCGCAGATAGGTCTTGTCGTCGGCGGTCGAGCCGTCCTCGCTCTCGGCGGGCGCGGAGCCGCCGGGGTTGGCCGTCGTGTAGCCCGAGTAGTAGCCCCAGGCGTCGCAGTGCCAGATCTCCACGGCCGCGCCGGCGACCGGGGCGCAGGACTCCGTGGTGTCCTGCACGGTGATCCGCAGCGTCAGCGGGACACCGCTCTTGCCCTCGGTGATGTCCTTCCTGACGAGGGCGCCGTCCAGGTAGTACGGGCCTTCGGTGACGCTGGACATGAGGACGCAGGTGCCGCTGCCGGATGTGGCGGACGCGCTCGCGGAGGCCGTCTCCGTGGCGGTCTCCGCGGCCGTGGCGGTCGTCCCGTCGGCGAAGGCGGCCTGGTATCCCGCGATCGCGAGACCGCCGGCCGCGGCCGTGCCGCCGGTGACCGCGAGGGCCCGGCGCCGCGTGATGCTCGTGCCTTTGTGTGTTCCCGTCATGACAGAAAAGCTAGGGAGGCGACCCGTCAGGGACATGGGTGAAAGCTGTGAGCGCCCTGAGAATGCTGGGGAAGCTGAAATCGGCGGGAAAGCACCCCTCTTGGAGGCTCGCCGGACGTGCCTCTCGGTGGCCCTCGGGACGTGCGGTCAGGTGGCCAGCAGCGGCGTGCCCTCGCGCCACTTGAGGATCTTGTCGAAGCTGACCACGGCACCGCCCCTGACGGAGCTGCCGATGTGGACGTGGTCGGCGAGTTCCTGGATCAGACACAGGCCCCGGCCGTGCTCCGCGTCGCTGTGGGAGGGCCGCAGGGGCGCACGGCCACGTCCCGAAGGGAAGCCCGGGCCGGAGTCGGTCACTTCGATACGGCACTTCTCGCCGTCCAGATAGGCGGTGACGCGGTAGGCCTCGGTGGGCTTGCCGCGGTCCGTGTCGCCCCCGTGCTCGACGGCGTTGGCGCAGGCCTCGCTCAGCGCGACGGAGATGTCGTAGGAGATGTCGGGATCCACCCCCGCGGACTCCATCGTGCCGATCAGCAGGCGCCGGGCGAGCGGAACACTCGCCGCCTCACGCCGGAGATGGAGGGACCACCAGATGCTCATGCTCCAGCCTCCTGGCCGCGGCTCGACATACCGTTACGTATTGCCGCCGGAACCCGGAACTAAGCGTGCGGTCGACGTGACAACGCCCATACGGGGGATGTACCGACGCCATCTGCCGGTGTATGGCCGGTATGTATCCGACACACACCTGACGCATGTGCGGGCGAATGGCCCCAGAACCTCATCTTCCGGTCCGCACATCATCTTGTGGACCTGCCGTATGGGGCGGGTAAGGCCAGTGCGATGATGAGCCCGCCATGACTGCCCCCCGCCAGCGCGCGCGCACCGGAGGTGATCTCCGGGTCCTGAGGGCCGCGGTGTTCACCGCGGTCTGTGTCGTGCTGGCCGCGGCCGGTCACTCCATCGCCTCCTGCGCGACGGTTCCTCTGTGGTCGCTCGGGGTGGGATTCCTCGCCGTCTTCGCCGTCGCGGCGCCGCTCGCCGGGCGGGAGCGCTCGCTGCCGGGCATCACCGTGCTCCTCGCGACCGGCCAGACGGTGCTGCACACGCTCTTCGGACTCGGCCAGCACGGCACGTCGGCCGCCACTTCCACCGCTTCCACCGGGGTGGACACCTCGCTGGTGGCCCGGGCCGCGCGGCTGGTGTGCGGCGCGTCCGTCGCGACCCTCAGCCCCGCCCAGGCCCAGCGGATCCTCGCCGACGCACAACTCGGCACAGGTGCGGGCAGCACAGGCGGCATCGGCGGCACGGGCACCGGCACCTCGCACGCCCTGCACGAGCAGACGGGCGCCATGTCGGCAGCCGCCGGATCGCCGGCGTCGGTGCTGCCGTCGCTGCCGATGCTCCTCGGCCACGTCCTCGCCGCGGTCGCCGCCGGATGGCTGCTGCGCCGCGGGGACATCGCCCTGCGGCGCCTCCTGCGGCTCTCGGCGCACGGGGTGGCGGAAGGGCCGCTGGTCTCCCTGCGCGGAGCCCTGGCGCTCGTACGGGCCCTGCTGTCGGGTCTGCCCGGGGTGCTCCCGGCGCTGCCCGGCGCACCGCGCGGCTGGGCCTACGAGCCAGCGGCCCCGCGTACGACCGCTCTGCAGCACTCGGTGAGCCGGCGCGGTCCGCCGGCCGGTGAGGCATTCGCCCTCGCCGCCTGACACGACGCACCGCTTCGGACGTACTTCTTCGGACGTACCACTCCGGGGGATGCCGTCGTGCGGCACGCGCGCGTGCCCGCTCTTCCACGCGCGCAACCCCCAGTTCCTGACCGAACGGTTCCTCGCCGAACGGTTCTTCACCGAACCAGTGCTGAAAGCGAAGTGTTGTCTGCCATGAAGGCTTCTCGTATCGCCGCGACCGGTGTCGTCGCCGCCTCCGCCGTCCTCGTCCTGTCCGGCCCCGCGTTCGCGCACGTCAGCGTGCAGCCCGAGGGCACGGCCGCCAAGGGCGGTTACGCGACGGTCAACTTCAAGGTGCCGAACGAGCGCGACAAGGCCTCGACCACCAAGCTGGAGATCAACTTCCCGGCCGACCACCCGCTCGCCTCGGTCATGCCGCAGCCCGTCGACGGCTGGAACGTCAAGGTCACCAAGTCCAAGCTCGACAAGCCGCTCGAACTGCACGGCGAGAAGATCAACGAGGCCGTCACCAAGGTCACCTGGACCGCGGACGGCAAGGGCATCCAGCCCGGCTTCTTCCAGAAGTTCCCGCTCTCCATCGGCGCGCTGCCCGAGGACGCCGACGAACTGGTCTTCAAGGCGATCCAGACGTACTCCAACGACGAGGTCGTGCGCTGGATCGAGACCCAGGAGAAGGGCGAGGAGGAGCCCGAGACGCCCGCTCCGGTGCTCGCGCTGTCCGCCGCGACCGACGACCACCACGGGTCCGCCGCCTCCGACGACGACGCCGACGCCGAGGAGGCCGACGACGCGAAGGCCGCCGCCTCGACCACCGAGGCCGCCACCACCGACAGCAGCGACACCACCGCCCGTGTGCTGGGCGTCGTGGGCATCGTCGTCGGCGTGGCGGGCGTGGCGTTCGGCGTTCTCGCCGGCCGTCGGCGTACCAACGCATAAGTCCAGTAAGACCTGCGCGCAGGTCCGGACCGGCCCCCGCCGGTCCGGTACGGCCTCCGCGCAGGTCAGGTCCGACCGATCCGACGTCGGACGCCCATCGCGATCCCGGCCGGTCCGTTTCCGGCCGGGGCCGGGGCCCGTACACAGGAGATCGCGTGCGGAGTCCCCAGGAGAATGCACTATGCGCAAGAAGACGTACGCCGTGGCCGCTCTGTTCGCCGCGGCCGCTCTGACCCTTTCCGCCTGCGGCAGTGGCGACAGCGGCGGTGACAACGCCGTCGCCGAGGTGTCCACCGAGACCGGCTCGGACAAGGCCGCCACGGTCCTCGACAAGCCGTTCGAGAAGCCGGACCTGGTCCTCACCGACACGCACGGCAAGAAGTACGACCTCCGCGAGGCGACCGCGGGCAAGCCGACGCTGA
The DNA here is from genome assembly GCF_042728395.1 of Streptomyces sp. NPDC060205. Lineage (NCBI taxonomy): Bacteria > Bacillati > Actinomycetota > Actinomycetes > Kitasatosporales > Streptomycetaceae > Streptomyces > Streptomyces sp. NPDC060205. The sequence continues at coordinate 52,070 of NZ_JBHWZP010000005.1, read as the reverse complement.
TCTACTTCGGCTACACCAACTGCCCCGACGTCTGCCCGCTGACGATGAACAACATCGCCGTCGCCAAGAAGCAGCTGGCCCAGGACAAGAAGCTGTCCCAGGCCGAGAAGGACTCGCTCCGCATCGTCTTCGTCACCACCGATCCGGAGCGCGACACTCCCGCCGCGCTCGGCAAGTGGCTCAAGGGCATCGACTCGGACGTCGTCGGCCTGACCGGCTCCTTCGACACGATCCAGGCGGGCGCCCGGACACTGGGCATCTCCATCGAGGCGCCGACCAAGGGCAAGGACGGCAAGGTCACCTCCATGCACGGCACGCAGGTCATCGCCTTCTCCCCGAAGACCGACGGCGGTTACGTGCTGTACGGCGAGGACGCCACCGTCGACGACTACACCAAGGATCTCCCCGCGCTGATCAAGGGCGCGAAGCCGTGACCCGTCCTGCGGCGTCCGCGGCGGCCCTCGTGGCTGCCGCCGCACTGATCCTGACGGGCTGCGGGGACTCGGACTCCGGCGGCTCGGGGGGCTCCGGCAGCGGGCTCTCGGTGGGCTCCGCCTACATGCCGCAGCCCGTGTCGGACTCCATGGCGGCCGGTTTCCTGGTCATCGCCAACGACGGCGGCGCGGACGACCGGCTGGCCTCCGTCACAAGCGACGTGGCCGGCGAGGTCACCATCCACACGACCGTCGGACAGTCGATGGAACAGGTGAAGGACCTCGACATCCCCGCTCACGGCAAGCTCGTCCTCGAAAGCGGTGGCGACCACCTCATGTTCGAGAAGCTGAAGCGCAAGCCGAAGGAGGGCGACACGGTGTCCCTGGAGCTGCGCTTCACCGAATCCGATCCGATCAAGGTCGAGATGCCGGTGAAGTCCGCCACCTACCAGCCGTCGGCGGCGACGAAATCGTCCTGGCGGTCGTCTTCCGCCACGACCGCTCCGACCGCTCCGACTGCTCCGACCGCCCCATCCACCGTGTTTGCTCTACCTGCTCCATCCGCTCTGTCCGCTCTGTCCATGACATCGCACCACTGAGGGAGGGACCACCCTTGAGCCAGACCATCGCTCCCCGTGTGCGGACGCTGTTGCTGCTGCTCCTCGCCGTCACCGGCGCGCTCCTCGCCGGGGCCGTGCCCGTCTCCGCGCACGCCGCCCTGACCGGCAGCGACCCGCAGCAGGGAGCGGTGGTCGCCGAGGCCCCCGCCCAGGTGTCGCTCACGTTCTCCGAGCAGGTCGCGATGTCCGACGGCTCGGTGCGCGTGCTCGATCCCAAGGGCAAGCGCGTCGACACGGGCAAGACGTCCGGGCAGGGCGGCAACACGTACGCCGTGAAACTGCACTCGGGCCTGCCCGACGGCACGTTCACCGTGACCTACCAGGTGGTGTCGGCGGACAGCCATCCCGTCTCCGGCGCCTTCACCTTCTCCATCGGGGCACCCTCCACGACCACCGTCGCCGTGTCCGACCAGGAGGCCGGCGGCGGGCTCGTGGGCGGCCTCTACGGCTTCGCGCGCTATGTCTCGTACGCGGGATTCATCCTGCTCGTCGGCGGCTCGGCCTTCGTACTGGCCTGCTGGCAGCCCGGCACCGGGGTACGGGCGGTGCAGCGGCTCGTGGTCTCCGGATGGCTCGCCCTGACCGGGGCCACGCTCGCCCTGCTGATGCTGCGCGGGTCGTACACCGGCTCGGGGAAGTTCGGGGACGTCTTCGACCTGAACCTGCTCAGCGACGTACTGCAGACCAAGACGGGCGCCGCCCTGGTGTCGAGGCTGCTGCTGCTCGCCGCCGCCGCGCTGTTCATCGCCGTGCTCTTCGGGGCGTACGAGAAGCGCGAGGACGAGGAGGAGAAGGGCGATCTGACCTTCGGGCTCGCCATCGGCGGGTTCGTCGTGGCGGCCGGTCTCGCCGCGACGTGGGCGATGGCCGAGCACGCCTCGACCGGTCTCCAGGCGGGGATCGCGATGCCCGCCGACGTGCTGCATCTGCTCGCCGTCGCGGTCTGGCTGGGCGGGCTGTCGACGCTGCTCGTGGCGCTCTACCGGGCGCCTTCGATCGAGCGGTCCGCCGTACAGCGCTTCTCCCAGGTCGCGTTCGGCAGCGTGGCCGTACTGGTCGTGACCGGGATCTACCAGTCGTGGCGGCAGGTCGGTTCGTGGTCCGCGCTCACCGGGACCTGGTACGGGCAGCTGCTGCTGATCAAGGTCGGCCTGGTGGTCGTCCTCGTCGGCATCGCGTTCGTCTCGCGACGCTGGACCGCCCGGCTGGCGCAGACGCCGGCGCCTGCCAAGGAGCGGGTGAAGGCGTCGGTCGGGGCCGCGGCTTCGAAGAAGCCGAGCGGTTCGGCCGGAACGTCCGGGTCGACGGGGTCGACGGGATCGGCCGGGGGCAAGGGGTCCAAGAGCCCCAAGGGAGCCAAGGCGTCCAACAGCTCCAAGGGGGCCAAGGGGGTCAAGGGCTCCAAAGCATCCGTCGGGGCCGAGGAAAGCCCCAAGGAGAAGGAGACGGTCCCCGCGGGCGGCGAAGGCGGGGGCGGCGGCAAGCGGGCCGCCCAGCTGGCCCGGCAGCGGGCCGCGGTGGCCACCGCACGCGTCAAGCGCCTGCGCGACGCCGATCCGCTCCGCTCGGGCCTGCGCCGCTCGGTACTCGCCGAGGCGGGCGTCGCGGTCGTCCTGCTGGCCGTCACCACCGTGCTCACCTCCACCGAGCCGGGGCGTACGGAGGAGGAGGCGAAGGCCGCCACCGCCGCCGCGTCCGCGGAACAGACCGGTGAGGCGCTGTCGCTGGACATCCCGTTCGACACCGGCGGCCAGGACGGCAAGGGGATAGCCCGCGTCGAACTGGACCCGGCCCGTGTCGGCGGCAACGACATGCACGTCTACGTGGAACGGCCGAACGGCAAGGCCTTCGACATCCCCGAGGTCAAGGTCGCCTTCACTCTCAAGGCGAAGGACATCGGGCCGCTGCCCGTGGTCCCCGACCGCATCGCCACCGGACACTGGACGGCGAGCGGGGTGCAGATCCCCATGGCGGGCAGCTGGCAGATCGAGGTGACCGTGCGGACGTCCGACATCGACCAGGTGACCGTGGACAAGAACGCGCAGATCGGCTGAACGACACCATGGCTGAACAGTCCACTCCGAAGACCCCTGTTTCGGAGACCTCCGTTCCGAAGACGGCAGTTCCGAAGGCCCCAGCTCCGAAGGCCTCCCCCAAGGAGGGTGTTTCCGGTTCCGGTGGCTCCAGGGGCGTCGTCTCCCGGCGGCGCCTGCTCGGCACCGCCGGTGCCACGGGCCTCGCGCTCGGCGCGGCAGGCGGAGCCGCGGGCTACGCCGCCGCGCCCGCCGCCGACCGGACCGCGCTCCTCAACTCGGTGGGCGCGGACGAGGTGATGTTTCACGGGAAACATCAGCCGGGCATCACGAACGCCCTGCAGGCCAAGGGCCACCTCGTCGCCTTCGATCTGGCGGCGGGCGCGGGCCGCAAGGAGGCGGCCGCGCTGCTGCGGCGCTGGTCGGCGACCGCCGAGCGGCTGATGGCGGGCGAGGCGTCCGCGAACGACGACACGGACGTGGCGCGCGACGCCGGACCCTCGTCCCTCACGGTCACCTTCGGCTTCGGCCACAGCTTCTTCGCCCGTACGGGACTGCAGAAGCAGCGCCCGATCGCCCTCGACCCGCTGCCCGACTTCTCCTCGGACCATCTCGACAAGGCCCGCAGCAACGGCGACCTGTGGGTCCAGATCGGCGCGAACGACTCCCTCGTCGCCTTCCACGCCCTGCGCGCGATCCAGCGGGACGCGGGCCGGGCGGCCGGGGTCCGCTGGCAGATGAACGGCTTCAACCGCTCGCCCGGCGCCACCACCCGGCCGCTGACGGCCCGCAATCTGATGGGGCAGATCGACGGCACCCGTAATCCCAAGCCCTCGGAGTCCGACTTCGACCGGCGGATCTTCGTGCCCGAGGCGGGCGACCCGGCCTGGATGGCGGGCGGCTCGTACGCCGTCGTACGCCGTATCCGGATGCTGCTCGACGACTGGGAGAAGCTGTCGGTCAAGGACCAGGAGAACGTGATCGGCCGCCGGAAGTCCGACGGGGCGCCGCTGTCCGGCGGTACCGAGACGACCGCGATGGATCTGGAGAAGACCGGCGGCGACGGCAAGCTGGTGGTCCCCATCAACGCGCACGCGCGGATCACCCGGCCCGACGAGAACGGCGGCGCGGCGATGCTCCGGCGGCCCTTCTCCTTCCACGACGGCATCGACGCGGACGGGGTGCCGGACGCGGGGCTGCTCTTCGTCTGCTGGCAGGCCGACCCGTTGCGCGGTTTCGTACCGGTGCAGCGCAAGCTCGACCGCGGGGACGCGCTGTCCCCCTTCATCCGGCACGAGTCGAGCGGGCTGTTCGCGGTGCCGGGCGGGGTGGCGAAGGGGGAGTACGTGGGACAGAAGTTGCTGGAGGGCTGAGAGCCACTCAGGGGGCGTGGTTCCGGAAGCGTGAGCCCAGTTCCGCAAGGCCCATTAGGGTGAGGCCATGCCAGCCAGCTACGCGTATCTCGGCCCCGAGGGCACCTTCACCGAAGTCGCCCTGCGGACTCTTCCGGAGTCGGCCACCCGGCAGCTCCTCCCGATGGTGTCCGTTCCGGCGGCGCTCGACGCCGTCCGGGCCGGTGAGGTCGAGGCCGCGTTCGTGCCGATCGAGAACTCGGTGGAGGGCGGCATCACCACGACGATCGACCAGCTGGCCGTCGGCGAGCCGCTGATGATCTACCGCGAGGTGCTCCTCTCGATCACCTTCGCGCTGCTGGTCCGCCCCGGCACGAAGCTGTCCGACATCAAGACGGTCAGCGCGCACCCGGCCGCCCAGCCGCAGGTGCGCAACTGGATGAGGGACAACCTCCCGGACGTCGTCTGGGAGTCGGCGGCGTCCAACGCGGACGGTGCCCGGCTGGTGCAGGAGGGGCGTTACGACGCGGCCTTCGCGGGCGAGTTCGCGGCGGCGCGGTACGGCCTGGAGGCCCTGGAGACCGAGATCCACGACGCGGAGAACGCCCAGACCCGGTTCGTCCTGGTGGGCCGGCCTGCACGGCCCGCGGCGCCGACCGGTGCGGACAAGACGTCCGTGGTGATCTGGCAGCGCGACGACCATCCCGGTGCCCTGCTCGAACTGCTCCAGGAGTTCGCGGTCCGCGGCGTCAACCTGATGCTGCTGCAGTCCCGGCCGACCGGCGAGGGCATCGGCAACTACTGCTTCGCCATCGACGCGGAGGGGCACATCGCGGACCGGCGGGTGGCCGAGGCGCTGATGGGGCTCAAGCGGGTCTGCCCGAAGGTGCGGTTCCTCGGGTCCTATCCGCAGGCCGACGTCGATCCGGCGGACGTCCGGGCACCGCGGGCCGGTACGTCGGACGGTGAGTTCGCGGCGGCCTCGGACTGGCTGGCGCGCTGCCAGGACGGCCGCTTCTAGCCGGCCCTGCCTGCTGGTCCTACCTGCAGATTTTCTTCGTCCACAGAAGTTATCCACAGGCTCGCTTCTCGACCTGGGGACAAGTCGACAACGAAGCACGACACAGTCGACAAATCGGCCTACAGTCCACAACTGCGTCCACAACCCCGCGGGTCACCCTTCGTCCACCTGTTTTCCCTGACCAATCCCTTAGAGTGACCCATTTCCACTCGAACGTGGGTGTAGAGAGGGTTTGGCTCGGGAATTCCTCGCCCCGGATGCGGCTTTCGGAACGATCGCTTCCGATGTCCACAGATCTTTCGCACAGCCTGTGGATAACTTTTCGAGGGTGTGGATTCCTGTGGACAACCGCCCCGCCAAGTCCCTTGTCCCACAAGGGAATCGAGTCAACCCGCCGCAATCCGCCTGCCCCCTTGCAGGGAGCCGGGCCCTTTTCGATTGACGCGGACCGACACAATCCAAACGATTCGACAATTTCCGCAAAGCAGGACAGAAGCGACAGATCGGAATACCGGGTCGTGTCCCGGAACTCCGCACCGGTAGCCTTGTGGGGTGATTGACCTTCGCCTGCTTCGTGAGGACCCCGACCGTGTTCGCGCCTCCCAGCGCGCCCGTGGAGAGGATGTCGCGCTCGTCGACTCCCTGCTCTCCGCCGACGAGCGGCGCAGGTCGTCCGGCGTCCGCTTCGACGAGCTGCGCTCCGAGCAGAAGGCGCTCGGCAAGCTCATCCCCAAGGCCTCGGGAGACGAGAAGGCCGAACTGCTCCAGAAGGCGGGCCGGCTCGCCTCGGACGTCAAGGCGGCCGACGCCGAGCAGCACGAGGCGGACGAGGAGACCAAGCGGCTCCTGCAGCAGCTCGGCAACCTCGTGCACCCCGACGTCCCGGTCGGCGGCGAGGAGGACTTCGTCGTCCTGGAGACGCACGGCACGATCCGCGACTTCGGCGCCGAGGGCTTCGAGCCCAAGGACCACCTGGAGCTCGGCGAGGCGCTGGGCGCCATCGACGTCGAGCGCGGTGCCAAGGTGTCCGGCTCGCGCTTCTACTACCTGACGGGTGTCGGCGCGCTCCTTGAGCTCGCCCTCGTCAACGCGGCGATCGCGCAGGCCACGGAGGCCGGCTTCATCCCGATGCTGACCCCGGCGCTGGTCCGCCCGCGCGCCATGGAGGGCACCGGCTTCCTCGGCCAGGCCGCGGAGAACGTGTACCACCTGGAGAAGGACGACTTCTACCTGGTCGGCACCTCCGAGGTCCCGCTCGCGGCGTACCACATGGACGAGATCCTCGACGCGGACAAGCTGCCGCTGCGCTACGCGGGTTTCTCGCCGTGCTTCCGCCGCGAGGCCGGCACGTACGGCAAGGACACCCGGGGCATCTTCCGCGTGCACCAGTTCGACAAGGTCGAGATGTTCTCGTACGTCGATCCGGCGGACGCGGAGAACGAGCACCAGCGGCTCCTGGACTGGGAGAAGCAGTGGCTGACCGGCCTCGGGCTGCCCTTCCAGGTCATCGACGTGGCCTCGGGCGACCTGGGTTCGTCCGCCTCGCGCAAGTTCGACTGCGAGGCGTGGATCCCGACCCAGGGCAAGTACCGCGAGCTGACCTCGGCCTCGAACTGCGACGGCTTCCAGGCCCGCCGGCTTTCGGTGCGCATGCGGGACGGCAAGAAGGTGCAGCCGCTCGCGACCCTGAACGGCACGCTGTGCGCCGTTCCGCGCACGATCGTGGCGATCCTGGAGAACCACCAGCTGGCCGACGGTTCCGTACGGGTGCCCGAGGTGCTGCGTCCGTATCTGGGCGGCCGTGAACTGCTGGAGCCGATCTCCAAGTGACCGGCACCACCGAGTCGACCGAGTCGACCGAGTCCGACAGGGCGGCTTCCGCGACGTCCGGGGCGTCCCAGTCGTCCGGGGCGGCCGGGGCGTTCCCGTACAAGCTCGTCGCGACCGATCTCGACGGAACGTTGCTGCGCTCCGACGACACGGTCTCGGAGCGCACCCGTGAGGCGCTCGCCGCGGCCACCGTGGCGGGTGCCGCGCACCTCGTTGTCACCGGCCGGGCGGTCCCCTGGACCCGGCACATCCTCGACGACCTCGGGTACGAGGGCCTCGCGGTGTGCGGCCAGGGCGCCCAGCTGTACGACGCCGGGGCGCACCGGCTGCTCACGTCGGTGACCCTCGACCGGCAGCTGGCGGGGCTCGCGCTCGCCAAGATCGAGGCGGAGGTCGGCCCGCTGGCCCTCGCCGCGAGCCGTGACGGTCTCGACGGTAACGTGCTGGTCGGGCCCGGCTACCGCGTGCAGGGCCTGCTGCAGTCCGTGCCGTTCACCGATGTGGCCGAGCTGTGGGCCGCGCCCCTGACCAAGATGTACATCCAGCATCCCCGTCTCACCGACGACGAGCTGACGTCCGCGGCGCGGGCGGCGGCGGGCTCGCTGGTGAACATCGTGATGGCGGGCGAGAACATCGTGGAGATCCTGCCCCTGGGCCTGTCCAAGGCCACGGGGCTCTCCCTGGCGGCGCGCCGCCTGGGCGTGAAGGCCGCCGACACGATCGCTTTCGGCGACATGCCGAACGACATACCGATGTTCGCGTGGTCGGCGCACGGCGTGGCGATGGCCAACGCCCACACGGAACTCAAGGCCGTGGCCGACGAGATGACCCTGTCGAACGACGAGGACGGCATCGCGGTGGTGCTGGAGAGGCTGCTGGGCTAGGGCCTGTCTGACAATTCCCGTCTGCCGCGCGGCGCCTCGGAGTCCCGCCCGGGAGGGGCGGCCCGCGCGGAGGTACGCGCTCGAAGCGGCCGCCCCGGGCAGCTCCCGTACGGGGCGGACTCGACGGAGCTGACTACTCCGGAGCCCGCGCGCTGCCCTGCCGGGAGCCCGGCGAACCGCCACTGACGGGCATCGCCGTGCTCCTCACCCGGACTGCGGCGCCGGAGGAATCCGGCGGCCTGGACATGACCACTGTGCCCGTGGGACGAGTCGGACGCCACCGAATAATCGGACGCCACCGGTTGAAAGGGCGTACGGCGGGCGAAGGGATTCAGCGCCGCCGCCACCTGCGTCGCCGCGCCTTGCTGAAGAACCATCCGGCGGGCGGCTCGTCGGAGCGCCAGGGCTGTGGATCGGGGCCGCCCTCGCGCCAGCGGGCCGCGAGCATACGGGCGCGCGCGGACGGCTCGGCCGTATCGGCGGAGCGTATGAAGTCCTCGTCCAGGACGAGTTCGTCCCAGACCTCCCCGGCGGCCTCCGCGTGGTCTTCGCCGCGGCCCTGTCCGTCACCTCGTCCGTCACCGCGTGGCGCCTGTGCCGTCATCCCCGTTCCTCCTCGTCGCATCCCCTCGGGCAAGTGTGCCGTCACCGGCGTAAAACCCACTTCAAGATCAGAAATCCACCGCGGGACCCAAGACAAATGCGGCTCCACGCGCGCGTGGAGCCGCATCGGCCGTCCGAAGCCCCGCCTGTCGGGGCCCGGGAGCGGCCTACTCCTCGCCGGCCAGCGTCAGCGTCCGCAGTTTCTGTCCCGCGAACCAGGTGGCGGCGACGGTCACCACGACCAGCAGCACCGTGCCGGTGGTCAGACCCACGTCGGAGGTGACGAGATCCCCGCCGGAGACCTTGTGGGCCACCGCGAGCGACCACTGCTGGACGCTGAGCGTCTTCGCCCCGGAGACCAGCGTCCCGAAGAGCGCCTCCCACACGAGGGCGTAGACGAGCCCGAAGACCACCGCGTGCCGCGTGATGGTGCCGAGCAGCAGGAACAGCGCGGCGTACGCGATGGAGGCGACGAGCGCGGCCACGGTGTAGGCGACGGCGACCTGCTGGCCGTTGCCGTTGAGGATCAGCCCGGCGAGGAACGTCGGGACCGCCGAGAACACCATGGTGACGGCGATGGCGACGATCAGCTTGGTGAAGATGATCGTGGGGCGCTTGACCGGCTTGGCGAGCAGGTAGACGACCGAGCCGTCGTCGATCTCGGGGCCGATCGCACCGGTGCCCGCGATGACGCCGATGATGGGCACCATCGTGGCGAGCGCGAAGCCGCCGAGGACGTCCGCGGCCACCTGGTCGTCGGCGCCCGTGAAACCGCGTACGGCCGCGGAGATGACGATCAGCAGGACGGGCAGGGCGCCCAGGATGAGGGCCCGGCGGCGGCCGAGGAGGCCGCGGTAGGTGAGCCGGGCGACTGTGGGGTCGTACATCTTTCGGCCTCCTACGCCGCGACGAGATACGAGAAGACGGACTCAAGGGACTCGTCGGACGGCGAGACCGTGAGCAGTCGGATGCCGTGGTCGCGGGCCACGCGCGGCAGCAGTGCCGTGAAGCGCGGGAAGTCGACGGCCTGGATGCGCAGGGCGCCCTCCTGGAGGTCCACCTCGATGCCGGACGTCGACGGGTCGGCGATCAGCGCCGCCGCGAGTGCGCGGTCGTCGCTGGAGCGGACCAGATAGCGGTGCGGGCGGTCGGTCATCAGGCGGCGGATCCGGCGGAAGTCGCCACTCGCCGCGTGCCGGCCGGCGACGATCACCTCGATGTGCGAGGCGAGCTGCTCGACCTCCTCCAGGATGTGCGACGAGAAGAGGACCGTGCGGCCCTCGTCGCCCATCCGCCGCAGCAGGTCCATCAGCTGCATGCGCTGGCGCGGGTCCATGCCGTTGAAGGGCTCGTCGAGCAGCAGCAGCGAGGGGTTGTGGACGAGCGCGGAGGCCATCTTCACGCGCTGGCGCATGCCCTTGGAGTACGTCGAGATCTTCCGGTCCTGCGCGTACTCCATCTCGACCGTGGCGAGGGCCCGGTGCGCGGCCTTGTCGCCGAGGCCGTGCAGCTCGGCGTTGGCGACGACGAATTCGCGGCCCGTGAGGAAGTCGTACATCGCCTCGCGCTCGGGGACGATGCCGATCTCCTTGTAGATCTCCTCGTTGCGCCAGGTCGGCCGGCCGTCGAGGGTGACGGAGCCGGTGGAGGGGGCCAGGAAGCCGCCCATCATGTTGATGAGGGTGGACTTTCCGGCGCCGTTCGGGCCGAGCAGGCCGGTGACGCCGGGGCCGATGGTCATGGTGATGTCGTTGACGGCCACCACGTTGCCGAACCAGCGCGAGACGTGGTCGATGGTGAGGGTGCTCATGGGCGCGGCCCGTTCCTTCGAAGGGTGGTGGCGGACGACGGGCGGGCGGTCACAGTCCGACCTTTCGGTAGCGGCGCATCAGGAGGCCGTAGCAGCCTGCGATCAGCCCCAGGACGACGACCAGGAAGACGACGCCCTGGGCGCTCGACGGGCCCTCGCCGCCGGGGAAGGCGGAGGTGGCGCCCAGGAAGGCGGTCTGCACCCCGTCGATCAGCGTGATCGGCGAGAAGAGGCCGAGCCAGGCGATCGCGTCGGTGCTGGACTGGTCGTAGGCGATGGCCTGGACGGTGGACACCGCTCCGTAGGAGATGGTCAGCACGGCGATGACGGCGGCGATACCGAAGCCGCGGCGCGGGGTGACCGCCGAGATGACCAGGCCGATGCCCGCGAAGAGCAGGGAAAGCAGTGCCACGGAGACGAGCCCTTGTCCGAACCCCTTGGTCTGGTCCCAGAAGTCCAGTTTGGCCAGCAGCGCCCCCACGTACAGCACGAGCAGCGGGGCGGCGGTGAGCATGAACAGTGCCGACGCCAGCGCCGCGTACTTGGCGCGTACGTAGTCGGCGGTCTCGATGGGACGGGAGAAGTACAGCGGGACGGTCTTGAAGCGCAGGTCGCGGGAGACGGACTGGGGTCCCTGGGAGGCGACGTACAGACCGATGACGGCCTGCATGATGACCGCGTAGCGCGTGTAGTCGACGGGCAGGTCCTTCGCCTTGGTGGCGACGGCGACCGCGACCATGATCAGCGCGGGGACGCACATCACCACGAAGAGCAGCATCGGCAGCACTTTGGACTTCACCGAGCGGCCGAGGCCGTACGAGCCGCGCAGGGACATCGAGTAGAGCGAGCGGCGGGCGTACGCGCGGCCCAGGCGCGGGCCGTCGTAGTTGCGGTAGCCGATGTTGTGGATCCGGGTCTGCTCGCCCCCGCGGGCCGGAGCCGGGACCTGTGCCTGGGGCTGCTCAACCGCCATGGCCGACCGCCTCCTTCCGCTGTTCGTCGCCGTTCTTCAGGGCCGACCGCGCTTCGGCGTCCCTGGCCGCCTGCTCGTCGCTGTCCTTGAAGACCTCCGCGATGTGGTGCCTGCGCTGCTCCATGCGCACCAGACCGAGGCCCAGGTCGGCGACGACGTCCCGTACGAGGTCGTACGTCTCCTCGCCCTGCGCGGTGAGCAGGAGGATGTGGCCCGCGCCGGGCAGTCCGCTGCCGTCGTGGGTCTCGACCCCGCGCGCGTGCAGCACCTCGCGCAGTGCGCCCGTGCCGTCCGGGTGCTCGTCCGTGTCGGTGACCTCGACCGCGAGGATCGCCGTGCGCTGCGTGAAGTCCGTGGTGGAGCTGGACCGCAGGAGCTTGCCGCCGTCGATGACGACGACGTGGTCGCAGGTGCGCTCCAGCTCGCCGAGCAGGTGCGAGGTGACCAGGACGGAGATGCCGAAGTCGGTGTGGATGCGCCGGATCAGGCCCAGCATCTCATCGCGGCCGACCGGGTCGAGGCCGTTCGTCGGCTCGTCGAGGAAGACCAGCTGCGGGTCGTGGACCAGCGCCTGCGCGAGTTTCACGCGCTGCTTCATGCCCGTCGAGTAGCCGCCGATGGGGCGGTACCGCTCCTCGTAGAGGCCGACGTGGCGCAGCGTGTCCGCGGTGCGCTCGCGGGCCGCCGCCGGGGGCAGGCCGGACATGCGCGCCATGTGGACGACGAACTCGGTGGCCGAGACGTCGGGCGGCAGACAGTCGTGCTCGGGCATGTATCCGACGCGCTCCCGGATGTCGCCGCCCTTGGTGGCGACATCGAGGCCGAGCACCGCGGCGCGGCCCTCGGTGGCGGGGGACAGCCCCAGCAGGATCTTGATCAGTGTGGACTTGCCGGCTCCGTTGGCTCCGACGAGTCCGGTCACACCGGGTCCGACGTCCACGGAGAGCCGGTCAAGAGCGGTCACCCTGGGGAACCGCTTGCTCAGGCTTTCGGTCGCGATCACAGTCACATTTCGAAGGTAGTGGCGCAGGCCACATCGGTCGTCAGACCTGGGAGCTGTATCGCTGTCACTCTTCAGGCGTACGGGCCCGTAGGGGTCCCCCTCAGGTCGAACAACCGACGCCCGCCGCTGTGCCCGGGTCGCCCGGGTCACCCGAGTCGGCCGTGTTGTCCACAACCACACGGTTTTCCACAGGTCTCGCACCCACCCCTTGACGCAGCCGCCGACAATGGTCACATTCATCAGTGTCAAGTTACGGGCGCGTACGGCAGGAGATCCTCGTGGTCACGGACTCCCGGGACCCCGAGCAGAGCGCGTTCCGGCTGTACGACGACGTGCCGCACGTGCGGCGCCGGGCGGAGGACGAGTGACCCTTGCCGAAGGACGAGTGCCCCTCGCGGGCGGCCGCGAGCGCCGGGTGCGTACGGGTGGTGTCGAGCTGTGCGTCGCCGAGTGGGGAGATCCCGCGACGCAGCCCACGGTGGTGCTCGTGCACGGCTATCCGGACTCCAAGGAGGTGTGGTCCGAGGTCGCCGGGCGCCTGACCGAGCGCTTCCACGTCGTGCTGTACGACGTGCGCGGCCACGGTGGATCCACCGCGCCCCGGCCCCTGCGCGGCGGGTTCACCCTGGAGAAGCTGACGGACGACTTCCTGGCGGTCGTCGACGCGGTCAGCCCGGACCGGCCGGTCCATCTGGTCGGCCACGACTGGGGTTCGGTGCAGGCCTGGGAGTTCACCACGGTCGAGCGCACGAGAGGACGGATCGCGTCCTTCACCTCGATGTCCGGTCCGTCCCTGGACCACTTCGGGCACTGGATCAAGAAGCGCGTGTCCCGCCCCACGCCCCGCAAGGTCGGGCAACTGCTCGGCCAGGGCGCCAAGTCCTGGTACGTGTACCTGCTGCACACCCCCGCCCTGCCCGAACTGGCCTGGCGCGGCCCCCTCGGCAAGCAGTGGCCGAAGATCCTTCGCCGCCTGGAGAAGGTCCCCGCCGGCGGCTATCCGACCTCGTCGCTGCCCCGGGACGCGGCCAACGGCGCCTGGCTGTACCGCGACAACATCCGCCCCCGCCTGGGCAGGCCCCGCGACGACGCGTACGCCCACGCGCCCGTGCAGCTCATCACGCCCCTGGGCGACGCCTACCTCTCGGAGCGGCTCTACGACGAACTGGAGCAGTGGGCCCCGCAGCTGGTGCGCCGCACCCTGCCGGCCAAGCACTGGATCCCGCGCACCCGGCCCGACCAGGTGGCGGCCTGGATCACCGAGTTCGTGACCGCGACCGAGGGCGGACGGCCTGCGCCCGCAGTGAGCGGCCCGCACGCCGAGCGTTTCGGCGGGCAGCTCGTCCTGGTCACCGGCGCGGGCAGCGGCATCGGACGGGCCACCGCCCTCGCGTTCGCGGAGGCCGGCGCGCGCGTGGTGGCCGTCGACCGGGACGCGCGGAGCGCGGCGCGCACCGCGGAACTGTCCCGGCTCGCCGGCGCCCCGGAGGCCTGGGCCGAGACCGTCGACGTCTCGGACGAGCAGGCCATGGAACAACTGGCCTCGAAGGTCGCCGCCGAATACGGGGTGGTCGACGTCCTGGTGAACAACGCCGGGATCGGGCTGTCCGGCTCCTTCCTCGACACCACCGCGGAGGACTGGCGAAGCGTCCTGGACGTCAATCTGTGGGGCGTGATCCACGGCTGCCGGCTCTTCGGGAAACAGATGGCGGAGCGCGGGCAGGGCGGCCACATCGTCAACACCGCGTCGGCTGCCGCGTATCTGCCCTCGAAGGCACTGCCCGCCTACAGCACCTCCAAGGCGGCGGTGCTGATGCTCAGCGAGTGTCTGCGTGCCGAACTGGCGGGCCAGGGCATCGGCGTCTCGGCGATCTGCCCCGGATTCGTCAACACCGCCATCACGTCGACCGCGCGCTTCACCGGAGTCGACGCCGACGAGGAGGAACGGCGCCGGAAGAGGTCGGCGCGGCTGTACGGGCTGCGCAACTACCCGCCGGAGAAGGTCGCCCGGGCCATCGTCCGGGCCGTCGTCCGCAACCAGGCCGTGGTGCCCGTGACGGCGGAGGCCCGCGGCGGCCGTCTCATGTCCCGGTTCGCTCCCAGGGCGCTGCGTGCGATCGCACGGATGGAGCCGCCGCTGTGACAGACCACCACGCCCTCACGCCCCGCCGGGTCTTCCTCGGTCCGGGGGGCCGATCGGCGGGGCGGCGATCGCGTAGCGACGGGCGCTCGGGAGGGCAGGGAACCGAAAGCGCAGGGAACTGAAAGGGCAGGGAACCGAAAGGACAGGGACTGTGATCGACGAGCCGGCCGGCGCCGCGTACCGGATCGAGGACCTGGCGCACCGCAGTGGCGCCACGGTCCGCACGATCCGCGCCTATCAGGACCGCGGGCTGCTCCCCCGCCCGGAGCGGCGCGGGCGCGCCAACCTCTACGCGGACGCCCATCTGGCCCGGCTGCGGCAGATCGCGGACCTGCTGGACCGCGGTTACACCCTGGCCTCCATCAAGGAGCTCCTGGAGGCCTGGGACGCGGGGCGCGGCCTGGGCGGCGTGCTCGGTCTGGTCGCGGAGGTCGACGGGCCGTGGACCGACGAGGAGGCGGTCCGTATCTCGCGGGCCGAGCTCGACGAACGGTTCGGCGGTCACCCGGACGACGCGGCGGTGGCCGAGGCGGTCGAGCTGGGAGTGCTCGAACGGATCCCGGACCAGGACGACACGTTCCTCGTGCCGAGCCCCCAAGAGCTGGCGGTGGCCGCCGAGTTGTACGAGGCGGGCGTCCCGCTGTCCGCGATCTCGGGCCATCTGCGGGAGTTGAGGGGTCAGGTGGAGCACATCGCTTCCCGGTTCCTGGAGTTCACGGCCGAGCACGTCTTCGCCCGCTACCTCGGCGAACACCCGCCGAACGACGCCGACGCCACGGAAGCGGCAGCCCTCGTACGACGGCTCAGGCCGCTCGCACGCCAGACGGTGGATGCCGAACTGGCCCGGGCCATGCAGTTGTTCGCCCATCGACAGCTGCGCCGGCATCTCGGTGTGGAGAAACCCCTGGCGGACCAGGAGGAGACGCGTACTGTGACCGTTCCGGCCACGACAATGTCCGCCGTGGAAGGGCTTGTCGGCGCGGAGCACGCGGCCGAGTTCATCGCGCTGGCCGCTGAACGCGAGATCAGAGCGCGGGCCTTGGACACACTTGCCGCACATCGCTCTCAAACGGCGGACGTTGACGAACCATCATAAAATGTCAGGGAGTTGTCCACAGATTCGCCAACTCCGGCTGTGGATAACGCATTTGGCTGTGGATCAAACCTCCGGGCCAAAATCAAATGCGTGATCAGTGTCTCTCCAGGCACCCTGACGGGATGAACGAGAGACCCATGGACGAGAGGCGCGCCACGGACGAGAAGCGCATCGCGGGCGAGCGGCACACCGCTGGCGAGCGGCACACCGCCGGCGAGCAGCGCACCGCTGAAGAGAAGCGCACCGTGAAGGTGTCGAAGTACCTCTCGAAGCATCTGCGGCACCAGCCCGAGCGCATCGGGCTCACGCTCGACGACGGCGGCTGGGTCGAGATCGGCACGCTGATGGACGCGGCGGCGGCGCACGGCTTCCCGTTCACCCGGGACGAGCTGGACCATGTGGTGGCCACCAACGACAAGCGGCGTTTCGCGATCGAGGGCACCCGGATCCGCGCCAGCCAGGGCCACTCCGTGGAGGTCGACCTGGGGCTGCCTTCGGCGACCCCGCCCGCGTACCTGTACCACGGCACCGTCGCCCGCAGCCTGGACTCGATCCGCGCCGAGGGGCTGCGGCCCATGAACCGGCACGACGTGCACCTCTCGGCCGACCGCGAGACGGCGACCCGCGTCGGAGCCCGCCGGGGCCGCCCCGTCGTGCTCTCCGTGGACGCCGGCGCCATGAGCCGCGACGGGCACGTCTTCACGGTCAGCGCCAACGGCGTCTGGCTCACGGCCGCCGTACCCCCACGCTACCTGCGGTTTCCGGCCACGCACTGAGGAACCGGTGAGCGGGGTGGCCCGCGCCGGGCCGCCGCGTGCCGCTGCCGCTTACCCGACGGGACTCCGGCCATGGCCGGAATCCCGGCCACACCGCCACCCCGCCGGTCGGCCGCTTCGGTGTGCCGCACGGCTGCGCTTAGGCTCTGCGGCATGAGTCTGCGCCTGAGCACCGTGATCCTGCCGTACCTCCGCTGGCACGAGGGAGGACGTTCCACCTGGCAGCGCGCCGAGCAGCTCGGGTTCCACACCGCTTTCACCTACGACCACCTGGCCTGGCGCACGTTCCGCGAGGGCCCCTGGTACGGCGCCGTGCCGACGCTGACCGCCGCCGCGGGCGCCACCGACCGGCTGCGCCTCGGCACCCTGGTGACCTCACCGAACTTCCGGCACCCGGTGGCCCTCGCCAAGGAACTGATCTCCCTCGACGACATCTCCGGTGGCCGGATCACGCTGGGCATCGGCGCGGGCGGCTCCGGGTTCGACGCCACGACACTGCTGCGCACCGGCGAGGAGCCGTGGACACCGCGCGAGCGCGCGGACCGCTTCGGCGAGTTCGTACCGCTGCTCAACCGGCTGCTCACCGAGGACACCGTGTCGTACGACGGCACGTTCTACTCGGCGCGTGAGGCCTACAACATCCCCGGCTGTGTGCAGCGCCCCCGGCTGCCCTTCGCAGTGGCCGCCACCGGGCCGCGCGGGCTGAGGCTCGCCGCCGCGCACGGACAGGCGTGGGTGACCACCGGGGACCCGAAGATCTTCGAGACGGGCACGCCCGAGCAGTCGGTGGACGCCCTGCGCGGCCAGCTGGAGAAGCTGGCCGTCGCGTGCGGGACGGTCGGGCGCGATGTGCGGGAGCTCGACAAGGTGCTGCTCACCGGTTTCACCCCGGACCGCGGGCGTCCGCTGGAGTCCCTCGACGCGTTCGTCGACTTCGCGGGCCGCCACAAGGAGCTGGGTTTCACGGACATCGTGATCCACTGGCCCATCCCGGACTCCGACTTCGCGGCGGACGAGAAGGTCTTCGAGCAGATCGCGCTGGAAGCGGTCGCGCAGTTGGGCTGACGCCCCTTCGAAGTCCGGCGCCCGCCGGGGAGGGGCCCAAGCCCGGTCAGGGGCCGAAGCCCGGTACGCGACTGCGGGTCGTCTCTGGTTGCTCGCGCCGTTCCCCGCGCCCCTTCCGGGGCGCCCCGCCCAGCGGCTGCGGCTTGCAGCTCGCGGCTTGTGGGGGAAAAACGGCAGGTGAGGGGTTGCGTCACTCACATGTGCGGACCGCCGCACGCCCGTGCGCGCATATGCGGGAGAATGGCGCGGTGACCTCAGCGACCCGACGGCCCGGGATCCCGGCCTCCCCCCTCCCGACCCGCCTGATCGCCACGGACCTCGACGGCACCCTGCTGCGCGACGACAAGTCCGTCTCACCGCGCACGGTGGCAGCCCTCGCCGCCGCCGAGGCGGCCGGCATCGAGGTCTTCTTCGTGACCGGGCGCCCGGCCCGCTGGATGGACGTCGTGAGCGACCACGTCCACGGCCACGGCCTCGCCATCTGCGGAAACGGCGCCGCCGTGGTCGATCTGCACGGCGGCCCCGGCGCCCACCGCTTCGTCAAGGTGCGCGAACTGGCGCGGGAGAACGCGCTCGACGCCGTACGGCTGCTGCGCGACGCCGCTCCGGGCACCCTCTTCGCCATCGAGCAGACCTACGGCTTCTACCAGGAGCCCGCGTACCCGAAGCTGCACCTGGAGGCGCCCGACACCGTCGCGCCCGCCGAGAAACTTCTGGCCCCGGACGCCCCGGGCGCCGACGAGCCGGTGCTCAAGATCCTCGCGTTCCACCACGAGATCGCCCCGGACGACTTCCTCATGACCGCCCGGCTGGCCATCGGCGACCGGGCCAACGTGACCCGGTCCAGCCCCAGCGCGCTGCTGGAGATCAGCGGCCCCGGCGTCTCGAAGGCCAGCACGCTCGCGCTGTGCTGCGCCGAGCGCGGTATCTCGCACGAGGAGGTCGTCGCTTTCGGTGACATGCCGAACGACGTCGAGATGCTCACCTGGGCGGGCACGTCGTACGCGATGGGCAACGCGCACCCCGACGTGATCGCCGCGGCGTCCGGACGCACGGCCGCCAACACCGAGGACGGCGTGGCCGTCGTCATCGAGCGGATACTCGCGGAGCGCCGGTAGGCACGGACGACGGCGGCGGATCGGACCACTGAGCCAGTTCGCCCGCAGCCCGTCGTCCGGCTGCCGTCGTCCGGCTGGCCGGCGGTCGGCAGTCGGCAGTCGGCGGCCGGCCCGCTCCTACGGCTACAGCCGCACTCCCCGCTCGGCGAGCCACTCCCGGGGGTCGACTCCCGATCCCGGCTGCGGCGTCAGGCGTACCTCGAAGTGGAGATGCGGGCCCGTCGAATTGCCGGTCGTGCCCGACTGGCCGACCCACTGGCCCGTGGACACCCGCTCCCCCTGGTCCACGGTCACGGCCGCCAGATGGGCGTACTGCGTGTAGTAGCCGCCCGCGTGCCGCACCACGACCTCCATGCCGAACGGGCCGCCGCACGACACCTTGACCACCCGCCCCCGGCCCACCGCACGCACCGGCGTGCCGATGTCCACCGCGAAGTCCTGCCCGGTGTGCCGGCTCGCCCAGCGTTCACCGCCGCTGCCGAACCCCGCGGACAGTCCGTACGTCTCCACCGGCGGGATCCACGGCTGGGTGAAGGCCTCGTCCGGCTGGTCGAGCCGGACGGGGCCCCGGCACGCACCGGCGGCGGCCGAGGCGTCCGCCTGCCCTTGGAGCGTGCCCTGGGCCTCCTCCAGTTTTCGCTCGATGCCGCGCTTGATCCCGGCGAGTTCGTCGTTGCGCCGCTCCAGCACCTGCCAGGCGGATGCCGCCCTGGACTCGTCGGCGGTGAGCCTGCGCTCGGCCCGGCGGCTCTTGGTGACGGCGTTGTCGACCGCCAGATCCGCCCGCCAGAGGGCACGCCGACCGCGCATCAGCTCCTCGGGACTGTCCGCGAGCAGCAGCTGCGCGGTGTGCGGGAGCCCACCGCCGGTGCGGTACTGGGCGCGTGCGATGCGGCCGAGGTCCCCGTGCAGCACCGCGATGTCCCGCCGCTCCCGGTCGAGAAGCCGCTCCAGTCGCTGGGCCCGGCGCCGCTGCTCGTCGGCCTGGCGGCGCCCCGCCTCGTACCGCTGCGTCGCCGCCGCCGCCTCCTCGTACAGCCGCACCACCTCGGCGCCGGCCCCGCCGGAGCCGTCGGAGCCGTCGGCGTCCCCGGTGGCCGTCGCGGGCCCCGCCGCCAGGACGGCGGGCGCGCACAACAGCGCCGCGACGAGCAGGTGACGGCGAGGTCGACGTGAGCGCATGACATGGATCGTGTCGCGCGGGGACGGCTCCGGTCCTGTTCAAGTCGTACACCTGGGGGAGCGGCAGGCACGGATGGACCACCGCGCTGGGCTGAACAGGGCCCCGCCGATGCCGTTTCGGCGAGTCGCCCCACGCGCCTCGCGCCGCCCGGCCCACCCGGTCCGCACGGCAAGCACGGCACGCACGGCCCGTCCGGACTCAGTACGGCGCCTCCCAGACCACCGACGTGCCGCCGCCGTCCTCCCCGGACCCCGGGCCGTACCAGCTGTCCCCGCCCAGCGACTCCGCGCGCCGCTTCAGGTTCTTCAGGCCGCTGCGCCGGCCCCCTTCGGGGATACCGACGCCGTCGTCCGTCACCGTCAGACGCACGCCGGTCCGCTCGCCCGGAAGCCGTACGGTCGCGTCCACGGTGACGTCGATGTGGGCCGCTCCCGCGTGCCGGAAGGCGTTGGACAGGGCTTCGCGCAGGGCCGCGACGAGGTTCTTGGCCGTGAGTTCGCCGACCACCGTGTCCACGGACCCGACGAATCGGTGGGACGGCTTGAAGCCGAGCGGTACGGCGGCCATGTTGATCTCCCGCAGGACGCGCGTCCGCAGCCGGGTCGGAAACTCCGCGGGTCCCTGCTGGAGTGCGAAGATGGCCGTACGGATCTCCTGAATGGTGACGTCGAGTTCGTCGACGGCCTTGCCGACGCCCTTGCGCACCTCGGGCAGCACGGACCGCCGCTGGGCGCTCTCCAGCAGCATCCCGGTGGCGAACAGCCGCTGGATGACGAGATCGTGCAGGTCACGGGCGATCCGGTCACGGTCCTCGTAGACCGCGAGCTGTTCCCGGTCCCGCTGCGCCTCGGCCATCATGAGCGCGAGGGCGGCCTGGGAGGCGAACTGTGTCGCCAGGGTGCGCTCGGCATCCGTGAACGGGCGGGCGTCCGCCGCGCGTGCCATGACGAGGGTCCCCAGGACCCGGCCGCCGCTCTGGAGCGGAAGGAGCATCGTCGGCCCGTAGCCCCGGGAGAGGTCGGCGAGCATCCGCGGGTCCGAGGCCGCGTCCTCGACGAACACGGCGTTGCCCGCGAGGATCTGGCCCGCCACCGCGTTCTCGGGCGGCACGACGAGGCCCAGGGCCCTCGACGGATGCTCGGACGCCACGGCGACGATCTCCAGGCCGCCCGCCGCCGCGGGCAGGAGCACGAGCCCGGCCATCGAGTCGGAGAGCCGGCGGGCCTGTTCGGCGACCACCTGAAGGGCTTCGTCGGCGTCTCCACCGGAGAGAAGTGCGGTGGTGACGGCCACCGATCCGTCGATCCAGCGCTCCCGCCGTTTGGCGGCCCCGTACAGGCGCGCGTTCCCCACCGCGATGCCCGCCTCGCGCGCGAGTACGCGCACCATGTCGAGGTCGTGCTCAGCGAACGGGCGTCCGTCGCGCTTCTCGGCGAGGTAGAAGGTGCCGAGGCTCTCGCCCTGTACGCGGACGGGTACGGCCAGGAAGCCGGCCTCGGGTGAACGACATGGCCCCTCGGTCCCCTCCGTCTCCGCGTAGCCGTCCGGCAGCCGCCCGATCCAGCGGACCGGCTGTCCGTCGGTGTCCGGGCCCGCGTGCTCGGCGAGGCCGTCCCCGCACTCCGCCGTCAGTCCGACCGCCGCGTAGCGTGCGTCCGCCAGGTCCGCCGCGGTCTCGCAGATGCGTTCCAGCGTGGACCGCAGCCGCAGACCGCTTCCGACCGCCCGCATCGCCTCCAGCAGCCGCGGCACGTCGTCTGGGTTCGGGGCGCCACCGGGGCCCGGCTCGACTGACATGCACCGAGCCTAGTTAGTCCCATTTGTCTGGGAAAGTCGAACCCTGGCATGTGATTCCGTGCGCTTGTCTCACCGTGCGAAGGCTGGCATCTCCATCCGGCTCTCCCGCTCGGCCATCTCCCGCAACGGCCCTTCGGCACGCACCAACTCGTCGAAGGCGCCCCGCTGCACCACCTGTCCCTCGGCCATGACGATCACCTCGTCCACCGCTTCGAGGCCCGCGAGCCGATGAGTGATCATCAGCGTCGTACGTCCCTCGGTCGCGGCCAGCAGATCGTCGGTGAGGGCGTCGGCGGTCGGCAGGTCGAGGTGCTCGGCGGGCTCGTCGAGCACCAGCACGGGAAAGTCCGCGAGCAGCGCACGGGCGAGCGCCAGCCGCTGCCGCTGTCCCCCGGACAACCGGGCCCCGTGCTCACCGATCATCGTGTCGATCCCGTCGGGCAGGCCCTCGGCCCAGTCGAGCAGTCGCACCCGGCCCAGCACGTCCCGCAGCGCGGAGTCCGTCGCGTCCTTCCGCGCGAGCAGCAGGTTCTCGCGCACCGAGCTGTCGAACAGGTGCGCGTCCTGCGCACAGAGCCCGACCAGTCGCCGCACGTCGTCACCGTCCATGCCGTACGCGTCCACACCCCCGAGCGTGTACGTCCCTCCGCGTGGGTCCAGGAAGCGCAGCAGCACCTGCGCCAGCGTCGTCTTGCCGGATCCGGACGGCCCGACGACAGCGGTCCGGCGCCCCTGTTCGAGCACCAGGTCCACCCCGGCGACCACGTCCCGCTCCTGCCCCTCGTACCGGACGGCCAGATCCTTCACCACGACCGGGAACGGCGATCCGGGCGCCCTCGCCGGCCGCTCCGGTTCCCGTACGGGCTCGGGCGCGTCCAGGACCTCGTACACGCGCTCCGCGCTTCTGCGCACCCGCTGTCGGTACTGGGCGGCGAGCGGCAGGCCCAGGACTGCCTCGAAGGCGGCCAGCGGTGTGAGGACGACGACGGCCGTCGCCACGCCGCTGAGGCGCCCGTCGAGGACCGCCTGGGCGCCGACGAGCGCGGCGGCCGTGACGGTGAGGCCGGAGATCAGCGCGGTCAGTCCGTCGCCGAGCGCGGTGGCGGTGGCGGCGCGCGAGGTGATGCGGGTGAGTTCGGCGTCGGCCCGCCGCGCCTCGGCGGTACGGGCGGGCAGCGCGCCCGCGACGGTCAACTCGGCGGTTCCCGTGAGGAGATCGGCCACCCGGGTCGCCAGGACACCGCGTGCCGGTGCCAGCCGGCGCTCGGCGCGGCGCGCGACGGCGCCGGTCACCAGCGGCACGCCCACGCCCGCGGCCAGCAGCCCGACGGCGAGCACGGCACCCGCCTCGGGCAGCAGCCAGGCCGTGAACCCGACCGAACCGGCGGAGACGACGGCCGCCGCGGCGGCGGGCAGCAGCCAGCGCAGCCAGTAGTCCTGCAGCGCGTCCACATCGCTGACGAGCCGTGAGAGCAGATCACCACGCCGGGTGGTGCGCAGCCCCGCGGGTGCCAGCCGTTCGAGACGCCGGTACACGGCGACCCTGGTGTCGGCGAGCATCCGCAGCACCGCCTCGTGCGACACCAGCCGCTCGGCGTACCGGAAGACGGCCCGACCGATCCCGAAGGCCCGCGTGGCCGTCACGGCGACCATCAGATACAGCACGGGCGGCTGCTGCGAGGCCCTGGAGATCAGCCAGCCCGAGGTGGCCATGAGGCCGACGGCGCTTCCGAGCGCGAGGCTGCCGAGCAGAAGGGCCAGCGCGAGGCGACCCCGGCGCGGACCGGCCATGGCACGGACACGCGCCAGCACGTCGCCGCGGCCGTCCGGGACCGCGGCCGTCTTTTCCGCGTCTGCCACGGGCACGGACGCCACCACGTCGGAGCGGTCCGGCCGCGTGGCGCCGGGCCCTGCGGCGGTTCGGTCCGCCGAAGCCGCCGGTTCCAGGCGCACCACCCGGTCGGCCACGCCCAGCAGGGCGGGCCGGTGGACGACCAGGAGGACGGTCCGTCCGACGGCGAGGCGCCGGACCGCCGCCACCACCTCGGCCTCGGTCGCCCCGTCGAGTGAGGCCGTCGGCTCGTCGAGCAGCAGCACCGGCCGGTCCGCGAGGAACGCCCGCGCCAGGGCTAGCCGTTGCCGCTGCCCGGCGGACAGCCCGGCACCGTCCTCGCCCAGGAGCGTGCGCAGTCCGTCGGGGAGCGCGTCCACGAACTCCAGGGCCCCGGCGTCGGCCAGCGCCTCCCGCACCGCGGCGTCGTCCGCCTCCGGTCGCGCCAGCCGCACGTTCTCGGCGACGGACCCGGCGAACAGATGGGGCCGCTGCGGCACCCAGGCGACGTGCGAACGCCACTTCTGCGGGTCGGCGTCCGTCAGATCGACCCCTCCGACCTCGACCCGCCCCTGCGTGGGCCGGACGAACCCCAGCAGCACATTGAGGAGAGTCGTCTTGCCGACGCCGCTGGGCCCGACGAGCGCCACCGTCTCTCCGGGGGCCACCGTGAAGGACACATCGGACACCGCGTCGGACGTCCGCCCGGGGTAGCGGACCGTCACTCCCTCGAAGCGCAGCTCACCGGGGGCGGGCGCCACAGCGGTCCCGGGCTCCCGCACCGGCGTCTCCAGGACCGAGAAGATCTCCTCGGCGGCCGACAGTCCCTCCGCCGCCGCGTGGTACTGCGCCCCGACCTGGCGCAGCGGCAGATAGGCCTCGGGGGCGAGGATCAGCACGACCAGTCCGTCGTACAGCTCCATCTCGCCGTGGACGAGCCGCATGCCGATGGTCACCGCGACCAGGGCGACCGAGATCGTGGCGAGCAGTTCCAGCGCGAAGGACGAGATGAAGGCGATCCGCAGGGTCCGCATGGTCGCCTGCCGGTACTCCCCGGTGATCCGCCGGATGGACTCGACCTGCGCCTTCGCCCGCCCGAAGACCTTGAGCGTGGGCAGCCCCGCGACGACGTCCAGGAAGTGCCCCGACAGCCGGGACAGCAGGTGCCACTGCCGGTCCATCTGGGACTGCGTGACCCAGCCGATGAGCATCATGAAGATCGGGATGAGCGGCAGGGTGCCGACGATGATCGCCGCCGACACCCAGTCCTCGGTGACGATCCGCGCGAGCACCGCGACCGGTACGACCACCGCGAGCCCCAACTGCGGCAGATAGCGCGAGAAGTAGTCGTCGAGGGCGTCCACCCCTCGGGTGGCGAGCGCGATCAGTGAACCTGTCCGCTGCCCACCCAGCCACTCCGGACCGAGCGCGCCGGCCCGTTCCAGCAACCGTCCGCGCAGCTCCGACTTGACCGCCGCGCTCGCCCGGTGCGCCGCGAGTTCGGTGAGCCAGGAGATGAGCGCGCGTCCGACCGCGACAGCCGCCAACAGAAGCAGTGGCGTGCGGAGTTCAGCCGTCGACAGCCCGTGCTGGAAGGCGCCGACCACCACTTCGGCGATGAGCATGGCCTGGGCGACGACCAGCCCCGCTCCCACAACTCCCAGTCCCACGACCGCCATCAGGAAGAGACGGGTGGCACGGGCGTATCGAAGAAGTCGCGGGTCGATCGGTTTCACGTGAAACACACCTTCTTCTCATGGGGCATGTTTCACGTGAAACATGCCCCCGGATCGATGGGCCTCAGTGCACGGCGTCGGCGATGTGCTGGGTACCGATCCGCTTGCGGAACACCCAGTACGTCCAGCCCTGATAGAGCATGACCACCGGTGTGGCAATCACCGCACACCAGGTCATGATCTTCAACGTGTACGGGCTGGACGAGGCGTTGCTGACCGTGAGGCTCCACTCGTCGTTCAGCGAGGACGGCATGACGTTCGGGAAGAGCGTCAGGAACAGCATCGCGACCGCGGCGACGATGGTGAGGCCCGACAGCCCGAAGGCCCAGCCCTCACGCCCCGCCTGGTTCGCGCCGATCGCCGCGACCAGCGCGACCACCGCCACGACCAGCGCGACCAGACTCGTGCCGTCGCCGTTCTCGACCTGGGTCCAGAGCAGGAAGACCAGCGCGAGCGCGGCCGTCACCACTCCGAGCCGCAGAGCCAGTTTCCGCGCCCGCTCCCGGATGTCACCGAGGGTCTTGAGCGCCGCGAACACCGCTCCGTGGAAGGTGAACAGCGTCAGCGTCACCAGCCCGCCCAGGACGGCGTACGGATTGAGCAGGTCACCGAGACTGCCCACGTACTCGAAGTTCTGGTCGATCTTCACGCCCCGGACGATGTTGCCGAAGGCCACACCCCACAGGAACGCCGGGAGCAGCGAGGTCCAGAAGATCGCGTTCTCCCAGTTGCGCTGCCACTGCTCCTCGGGCCGCTTGGCCCGGTACTCGAACGCGACTCCGCGCAGGATCAGGCAGACGAGGATGAGCAGCAGGGGCAGATAGAAGCCGGAGAAGAGCGTGGCGTACCACTCGGGGAAGGCGGCGAAGGTCGCGCCTCCCGCCGAGAGCAGCCACACCTCGTTGCCGTCCCAGACCGGGCCGATGGTGTTGATGAGCACCCGCTTCTCGGTCCGGTCGCGGGCGAGCAGCTTGGTGAGGACGCCGATCCCGAAGTCGAAGCCCTCCAGGAAGAAGTAGCCGGTCCACAGGACGGCGATGAGGACGAACCAGATGTCGTGAAGTTCCATGACTCAGCAGCTCCCTGGGCCTAGTACGAGAAGGCCATCGGCTTGTCGGCGTCCCGGGGGTCGCCGCCGATCTTCGTGGGCGGGTTGAGGTCGGCCTCGGTGAGCTCGGGCGGTCCGGCCTTGATGTACTTCGCGAGCAGCTTCACCTCGACGACGGCGAGGATCGCGTAGATCGTCGTCAGGACGGCAAGCGAGATGATCATCTCGGTCTGGGACACACCGGGGGAGACCGCGTCACGGGTCTGCATGACGCCGTAGACGACCCAGGGCTGGCGGCCCATCTCGGTGAAGATCCAGCCCCACGAGTTGGCGATCAGCGGGAAGGCCATCGTCCAGACCGCCAGGAGCCAGTACAGCCGGGTGAGCCTGGAGCCGAGCGGCTTCCTCAGCAGCACCAGATGCGGTACCTCGTCCTCACCCGTGCGCCGGGCGGCCGGCAGCAGGAACTTCTTCCGGGTCAGCCACAGTCCCAGCAGGCCCAGGGAGAAGGACGCCATGCCGAAGCCGATCATCCAGCGGAAGCCCCAGTAGGCGACGGGGACGATGGGCTTGTAGTCGCCGGGGCCGAACTTCTCCTGCTCGGCCTTGTTGGTGTCGTTGATGCCGGGCACGTACGAGTCGAAGTCGCTGTGGGCGAGGAAGGACAGGAGACCGGGGATCTCCAGGGCCACCGAGTTGTGCCCCTTGTCGACGTCCCCGTAGGCGAACACGGAGAAGGGGGCGGGCTCCTCGCCGTCCCACAGGGCCTCGGCGGCGGCCATCTTCATGGGCTGCTGCTCGTACATGACCTTGCCGAGGGTGTCGCCGCTGATCGCGGTGAGCAGGCCGCCGACCGCCATGGTGACCAGGCCGAGCCGCAGCGAGGTCCGCATCACCGGGATGTGCTTCTTGCGCATCAGGTGGAACGCCGCGATGCCCACCATGAAGGCGCCGCCCGTCAGGAAGGCCGCCGAGAAGCTGTGGAACACCTGGTTGAGCGCGGTGTTCTGGGTCAGGACCAGCCAGAAGTCGGTGAGCTCGGCACGGCCCTTCTGCTCGTTGATGCGGTAGCCGACCGGGTGCTGCATCCAGGAGTTGGCCGCGAGGATGAAGTACGCGGACAGCAGCGTGCCGATCGAGACCATCCAGATGCAGGCCAGGTGGATCTTCTTCGGCAGCTTGTCCCAGCCGAAGATCCACAGCCCGATGAACGTGGACTCGAAGAAGAAGGCGATCAGGGCCTCGAAGGCGAGCGGGGCACCGAAGACGTCACCGACGAAACGTGAGTAGTCGGACCAGTTCATACCGAACTGGAACTCCTGCACGATGCCCGTGACGACACCCATCGCGATGTTGATCAGGAAGAGCTTGCCCCAGAACTTGGTGGCTCTGAGGTACTTCTCCTTCTCCGTGCGCACCCAGGCGGTCTGCAGGCCCGCGGTGAGCGCGGCGAGCGAGATCGTGAGCGGGACGAAGAGGAAGTGGTAGACGGTGGTGATGCCGAACTGCCATCGCGCTATCGTCTCCGGCGCCAAAGCCAATTCCACGTCGTCAACTCCTTACGTCGCCGTGGTAACCGCGGCAGTTTGTCCCGCTTGCCCCAGACATCCAGGGAGCAAATGGGACGCGCTTGTGAACGCGTTCACATTCACAAGCAATTATGACGCATGCCCGTTCGAGCGGTGACAGGTGGGGGTGCCTTGCTGCGGGCCCCGGCGCGTACGGCGCGAAACACCAGGTCAGAGGCGCGCGCGAGCAACGAACGAGACGAACGCCACAAGGCCCCGGCAGCCCGCTCTCGCGGGGCGCCAGGGCCTTGATCAACAGCTCTTGCCGACGGTCCGGTCAGATGTCGGTCCGGCTAGATCTCCTTGCGGAAGTTCTCCGTCGTCTTGAGGAAGATGTCGTTGGCCTCGGTCTCGCCCACCGTCACCCGGACTCCCTCGCCCGCGAACGGCCGCACGACGACCCCGGCCTGCTCGCACACGGCGGCGAAGTCGACCGTGCGCTCCCCGAGCCGCAGCCACACGAAGTTCGCCTGGGTGTCCGGCACCGTCCAGCCCTGGCCGCGCAGCGTGTCGACCACCCGCGTGCGCTCGCAGACCAGCGAACCGACCCGCCCGAGCAGCTCGTCCTCGGCGCGCAGCGAGGCGACCGCCGCGTCCTGCGCGAGCTGGCTCACCCCGAAGGGCACGGCCGTCTTGCGCAGCGCCGCCGCCACCGGCTCATGAGCGATCGCGAAGCCGACCCGCAGCCCGGCGAGACCGTACGCCTTGGAGAACGTACGCAGCACGCACACGTTCGGCCGCTCCCGGTACAGCTCGACGCCGTCCGGCACCTCGGCGTCCCGCACGAACTCCCGGTACGCCTCGTCGAGAACCACCAGGACGTCGCCCGGCACCCGGTCGAGGAATCGTTCCAGCTCGGCCCGGCGCACCGACGTACCCGTGGGGTTGTTGGGGTTGCAGACGAAAATCAGCCGGGTCCGGTCGGTGATCGCGTCCGCCATCGCATCGAGGTCGTGGACATCCCCCGGCGTCAGCGGCACCTGGACCGGCGTCGCCCCGCTCACCCGGGTGATGATCGGGTACGCCTCGAAGGACCGCCAGGCGTAGATCACCTCGTCACCCGGTCCGGAGGTCGCCTGCACCAGCTGCTGGGCCACGCCGACCGAGCCCGTACCGGTGGCCAGATGCGTGAGCGGCACCCCGAACCGGTCCGCCAGCTCGCTCATCAGCCCCGTGCACGCCATGTCGGGGTAGCGGTTGAAGGTCCCGACCGCCGCGGTCACGCTCTCCAGCACACCCGGCAGCGGCGGATAGGGATTCTCGTTGGAGGACAGCTTGTACGCCACCGGACCGCCCGCCGCCGCGGGCCTGCCCGGCTTGTACGTGGGGATACCGTCCAGCTCGGCTCGCAGCCTCGGGCTCGTCTCGCTCACCGCAGTCCTCCTCGTGACCGTCTCCGGCTCATCACCACCACCGGCTACCAATACTGCTCACCTTAAGAGGATTCGGAGCCGCTGAGTACGGCCGGGACCGACCTCCCGGCCGGCACGGAAGATCCGCCTGCGCACTCCCGGGCATCAGCGCACGAAGGCGTACGAAAGAGGGGGCGCGCCGCCCGCCACAGCCCGCGCCGGTGGCTCGCGCCGTGGCGCGCATCCCTCGTGAAGGTGAGTTGAGACCTCTTCGAGACATGGCCCCTTTGGCAGGCTCATGCGCGTCGACAAGTGACGTATCGCCATTGAATCGGTCAACTCCCTTGCTTTCCAAGGGAGTTAGGCAGTAATGACCATGCAGAAACGTGCCTGTCAACGAGTGCATATGCGTCCGCACTACCCCACCGCATGAGCCCTACTATCGGCTCGCCATGACAGCAGCAGGGAAGCACCAGGTGAGCCGGTCGGATACCTCGCGTCGAGGAAACCGGCCGGGCCGGGCGGGCATCAGAGACGTGGCCGCGGCCGCCGGAGTCTCCATCACGACGGTCTCCGACGCCCTCAACGGCAAGGGACGGCTCCCGGACGCCACCAGACGCCATGTCCGCGAGGTCGCCGATCGGCTGGGCTACCGGCCCTCCGCGGCGGCCCGAACCCTCCGTACCGGCAAGTCGGGCCTCATCGGCCTGACCGTGACGACCTACGGGGACGAACCCTTCACCTTCACGGAGTTCGCGTACTTCGCGGAGATGGCCAGAGCCGCCACCTCGGCCGCGCTCGCCCGGGGCTACGCCCTGGTCATCCTCCCGGCGACCTCGCGCCACGACGTGTGGTCGAACGTGGCCCTGGACGGGACGGTCGTCATCGACCCCTCCGACCAGGACCCGGTCGTCAGCGAACTCGTCCGCCAGGGGTTACCGGTGGTCTCGGACGGCCGCCCGGCCGGCTCGCTGCCGGTGACCGCCTGGGTGGACAACGACCACGAGGCCGCGGTCCTGGGCATCCTCGACCACCTGGCCGCTGCCGGAGCCCGCAGGATCGGCCTGCTGACCGGGACGACCACGGACACGTACACGCACCTCTCGACGACCGCGTACCTCCGCTGGTGCGAGCGTGTGGGCCAGGATCCCGTGTACGAGGCCTATCCCGCGCACGACCCGTGCGCGGGGGCGGTGGCCGCCGACCGGCTGCTCGCCCGGCCCGACCGTCCCGACGCCGTCTACGGTCTTTTCGACCCGAACGGCACCGACCTCCTCGCGGCGGCCCGGCGTTACGGTCTGCGCGTACCGGACGACCTGCTGCTCGTGTGCTGCAGCGAGTCCACCGTCTACGCCAACACCGAACCGCCCGTCACGACCCTCTCGCTCAAACCGAGACGAATCGGCACGGCCGTGGTCCAGCTCCTCATCGACGCCATCGAGGGGGTCGAATCGGACCAACCGGTCGAGCAGGTGATACCGACGGAGCTGATCGTGCGCACCTCCTCGGAGCGACGGCCGCCGCGGACGACCGTCAGTCCGCCGAGGTCTCCGGAGCAGGGGTGACCTCCGACGCGGAAAGGCCCTCCCAATTCGGGAGAAAACCACGGTGAACTGGGGTTCTGCTCCGATTCACCACCCCTGGGTCATCACATGGCGCGATCCGCATTCCTATGATGGGCGGACGACACCGCGGGCCGCTGCGACCAGGCAGTCCGACGCGGTGCAGATGCGGCGCGATGGTGGTGGAGGGGTCGATGACTCAGGGGGCCGGTCAGGGACCCGAGATGCGGACGCCGACGGTGCGCGACTTCCGCGTACCGGCGTACGTCCACGAAGCCGGTCCGTACGCGCAGCCGCCCGGACCGCACCCGGCACCGCCCGGGCAGTACGACCGGTCGGCCGAACCGTACGACCGCTCCGCCGAGCCGTACGACCAGGCGGCCGACCCGTACACCGGGCCCCCGGAGCCGTACGTCCGATCCGGTTCCTACGCGGGCGGACCGCCGCACGGTGAGGCCGGCGTCCCCGCCGCCGAGCCGGAGGGCTACACGCCGACGGAGCGCGACCTGCCGGTCATCAACCGCGGCGACACGGTCCAGGTGCCGGTCGACCCCGAGGCCGCGCCGATCCCGCAGCCCGACGAGGGACCGGGTCCGCTGTACGTCGTCGGCGACGTGCACGGATACC
This sequence comes from Streptomyces sp. NPDC060205, assembly GCF_042728395.1. NCBI lineage: Bacteria > Bacillati > Actinomycetota > Actinomycetes > Kitasatosporales > Streptomycetaceae > Streptomyces > Streptomyces sp. NPDC060205. The sequence continues at coordinate 20,605 of NZ_JBHWZP010000005.1, read as the reverse complement.
TCGACGAACTCGTCTCCGCGCTGCACGAGAAGGGACTCATCGACCTCGAAGGCCGCTGGGCGGCCGGGACCTCCCGGCTGTGGTTCCTCGGCGACTTCACCGACCGCGGGCCCGACGGCATCGGCGTGATCGACCTCGTCATGCGGCTGTCCGCCGAGGCCGCCGCGGTCGGCGGCTACTGCAAGGCGCTGATGGGCAACCACGAGCTGCTGCTCCTGGGCGCCCGGCGGTTCGGGGACACCCCCGTCAACTCCGGCGCGGGAACCGCCACCTTCCAGGCCGCCTGGCTCCTCAACGGCGGCCAGAAGACCGACATGGAGCGGCTCCAGGACCATCATCTGCAGTGGATGGCCCGCCTGGACGCGATGGAACTGGCCGACGGGCATCTGCTCGTGCACTCCGACACGACCGCCTATCTCGACTACGGCGACTCCATCGAAGCGGTCAACGACACCATCCGCGAAACCCTCACCCGCAATGACGCGGACGAGTGCTGGGACCTGTTCCGCAAGTTCACCAAGCGCTTCGCGTTCCGCGACGACGGCGGTGCGCAGGCGGTCCGCTCCCTGCTGGAGACCTACGGCGGTTCACGCATCGTCCATGGTCACAGCCCCATTCCGTACCTCCGGGGCGAGGTCGGCTCCGAGGACGGCGAGAATTCGCCGCCTCTCGCGGTCGAAGAACCTCATGTGTACGCGGACAAGCTCGCGATCGCGATGGACGGCGGCGTGACCATGGCCGGAAAACTGCTGGTCCAGCAGCTTCCCCTGGATAGCTAGGCGTTCACGGGGCACCCGTCCTGGGATGGAGGACGCGTGCGGTCCGGGGGCAAATTCTGGAAACCCCCTGTCACCCTGTGCCGTCATCGCTCTACCATCGGCTTATCCGTAGCAGGCTCCCCTCCGTTTCTGCCCGACGGCTCGTCAGCATGCCGAGTCACCCAGCCCTACGGAGCATCGGGGGATGCACATGAACAGCGTTCCGCAGCACCTGCTGAGCGAGGACCGCCACGAGTACGAGCGGATCCTCGACGAGGCGCTGCGCTCCGCACCACACCGTCCGGAACTCGCCGCTGTCGGTCAGCGGCTCAACCCCGAGCAACTGCGCACGATGGCGCTCAACGCCACCGCACTCATCACGGCGGCCGCGGCGAGCGAGTACCAGCACTACGTGAAGGTCCGCGAGGAACTGCGCCAGCCTGCGCCGTCCGCCCCTCCCGTCCGCGAAGGATCCAGCAGCTCCTCGGATCCGGGCACGAGCGCGGTGGGGCTCGCCACCGCCATGGGCGAAGTCGCCGAGACCACAGGGGCCGGTGCCGCCGCGGTCGTCGCCGTGCTCGCCCCGGTCCTCGCCGGCACCGCCGCGGCGATCTTCCTGCTCGTCGGCTACATCCTGAAGATGCTCAGCCCCGAGCCGGGCATCGCACGGACCCTGCTCACCACCGGCTGGGTCTTCGGCGCCATCACCGCGGTCTCGATCCTGGTCGCCGCGGTCGGCCTGCTGCTCGCCGCCCTGCGCAACGGCGCCAGCTCGCTCCAGGCCGGTGTGCACGGGGAGCGGAGCGAGGAGGTCGCTCTGGCCAGGGAAGCCTGGCACGAAGCACTCCTGGAGCGCGGCCTCATGCCGTTCCTCAGGGAGGCTCTCGCCGACCCGGGCACGGCGGCCCTCGGCCGTACGAAGCCGACGGAACCGGTCAGCCGGATGCCGCAGCTCGGCTACAACCGCCCGGGCTTCAGCAGCCCCGACGGGGGTGCGGCGGCCGGCCCCCGCCCCAGCTACTCAAGCCCGGACTTCAGCAGCCCGGACTTCGGGGGCCCGGAGCACGCTCCGGAGTAGGAGCTGGACTGCGGACGGCGCGTGCGCCGACAAGCACCAGGGCTTCGGCAAGAATGATCGACGACGGGAATCCGTCGTCGATCTTTTCTTTTTACGTTCTGCTCAATTGTGTCGCCGAATACGACACTCTCTCCTCTTCCATCATTCATCACCACGTGTGAGTCAATAAGCGTTCTACCGTAAGGCGAGCCCCACTAATCAACTCTCATGCACAGATTTGCAGGTGGGCTTGTTTTATCTGATGGATCGAAGGATGCTATATGCCATGTGGCAATCCAGCATGACGCACTCGGCACAGAGGCAGGCAGGTAGGCGGCCTTGAGGCAGCGAGCGCTTCGCTTCGCAGCCCATGGCAGTCAGGCGTTCAGAGTGGCAGCGATCGGCGGGTGGCCGCTCGGCCGAGCGGCCGAAAGCGGCATGCCGGAGGGCCTTGAGGCCACTAGCCTACTGACGGACAACGCCATCTGCGTCAGGACGGAGACCTCGGTGCCACAGGAAGAGCCCGGATTCCAGCGTGCACGACTGCGTGACCGCCTCAAGAAGGCGAGGGAGGGCGCAGGACTGAAGCAGCGCGAGGTGGCTGAGCAGCTCGACTGGTCACCCTCAAAGGTGATTCGGATCGAGGCCGGCACCGTCGGCGTGTCGGTCACAGACGTACGCGTGCTGCTGTCGCACTACGGCATCACCGATCCGGAGCAGCTGCGGACACTGACTGACATCGCTCGCGAAGCTCGGCGACCACCGTGGTGGTCACCCTTCCGTACGTGGGTCTCCCAGGAATTCGAAACCTATCTCGGATACGAAAGTTCCGCCTCGATCCTCCGAAGCTTTCAGCCGGATCTTGTTCCGGGCCTCCTACAGACAGAGGAATACGCTCGCGAGATCCTCACACGCCTCAACACGGGCGCCGAGCGAACAGAGCAACTCGTTCAGCTGCGCCTCGAACGGCAGGATCGACTCGTCCATACGGACGGGCCTGAACTCTTCTTTATCCTGGACGAGTCGGTAATCCGCAGAACCGTAGGTTCACGGGAGACCATGAAGCGACAGTACGAGAAGTTGCTGGCGGTCAACGAGATGCCCAATGTCAAAGTACTCACTGTTCCGTTCAGCGCCGGAATCTATCGACAATTCAGAAATACATACGTTCTCTTTCAGTTTCCTGACGACGAGGACGAACTGGTCGCCTACCTGGAGAATGCGAACGGCGAGGTGATCTTCAGCGAGAAGGCACTCGGTCGAACATCCCAGCATCGGCCGACCGACTACCTTGACGACTTCTGGGAGGTAGAAAGGGAGGTGGCCAAAGAGGTGACGCGGGAGTTCCTGTTCGGCCAGGAATGACAGCAGCAAAGGGGAGCCTGCTAGGCAGAATCCTGGCGGAAGCCCGCGCTTGACCTCTTCACACAGAACGCGACGCGTTACGGTGCGCCGCCCACCCTTCCGTCAAAACCCTTCAACCCGGAAAGGAAAGAGACCCAAGCATATGCCGTAAATTCCAGGAGGACACCATCGGGATCACGTGAGTCGCGTACCGCCACCTCTTCGATGAAAGCCACTTCAACACAGTCGCCAGTGCCGCTCGCCGAACTCTTCCGCCACAGGCCTTCAGCACCATCGATCGCCATGCAATCCCCCACGCCTTCACCTGCGAAAAGTGGCAACACCGAGGCATTTCGGCATCCATATCAGTATGGATGCCGTCTTCGATGCTGCCAAGACGCACTGAAGCACCCATCACATTACGATAAATGGAGGTATATGCATAGTAAACACTTTAAAATGCCAGCAGCATCACACAAACCGCTGGCCGAAAAGAAACCAAGATTGTTCCGAATGAACACAGCAAAAGGGAGCCCTGCGACCCGGCCGGCAAGCTTCAGGTCGCGGACTCCCTTGCGCCAAGCACCCCCGTCTACGAAACCGAAAGGAGCTCTGCCATGGAGTCTACAGACTCCATCCCGGAGGGCTACTCACCACACAAGACCAGCTCAACGAACTGGAAGCAATGGGCGCGCTCCGCAGGCGCCAACGCATTCAAGGGAGCTTGCACGGCTCTTGGGGCCGGCGCAGTCTCCCTGCTGATCTGGTGGCTCGAAAAGCAATAGCGCACCTCTCTCACCACCGGCCCCACCCGCGCGCCGGACGGGCCGGATCACCGAGGTCCTGGAAATGATCGTCCAGGACCTCGGCATCGCAGCACCACGACCGTTCGGTCGGCCAAAGGTGAACGAACCCTATTCGCTCGCAGCCATGGGCAGATAGACCCGGTTGCCCGCGGCGGCGAACTCCTTGGACTTCTGGAGCATCCCGTCGGCGACCTCTTCGGGTGTGGCCCCCACGTCCGCCGTACCGCCGAACTGCTCGTTGATGCTGTGGCTGATCTTCATCGAGCAGAACTTCGGCCCGCACATCGAGCAGAAGTGCGCCGTCTTGGCCGGTTCGGCCGGCAGCGTCTCGTCGTGGAACTCCCGTGCGGTGTCCGGATCCAGGGCCAGGTTGAACTGGTCCTCCCACCGGAACTCGAAGCGGGCGTCCGACAGCGCGTCGTCCCACTCCTGTGCGCCCGGATGCCCCTTGGCGAGATCCGCCGCGTGGGCCGCGATCTTGTAGGTGATGACCCCCGTCTTGACGTCGTCACGGTTGGGCAGGCCCAGATGTTCCTTGGGCGTGACGTAGCAGAGCATCGCCGTGCCCCACCAGGCGATCATCGCGGCACCGATGCCGGAGGTGATGTGGTCGTACGCCGGCGCGATGTCGGTCGTCAGCGGGCCGAGCGTGTAGAACGGGGCTTCCTCGCAGATCTCCTGCTGAAGATCGATGTTCTCCTTGATCTTGTGCATCGGGACATGCCCCGGGCCCTCGATCATGGTCTGTACGTTGAAACGCTTCGCGACCTTGTTGAGCTCGCCCAGGGTCCGCAACTCCGCGAACTGCGCGGCGTCGTTGGCGTCCGCGATCGACCCGGGCCGCAGCCCGTCGCCGAGCGAGTACGTGACGTCGTACGCGGCGAGAATCTCGCAGAGCTCCTCGAAGTGCTCGTACAGGAACGACTCCTTGTGGTGCGCCAGACACCACGCCGCCATGATCGAGCCGCCGCGCGAGACGATGCCGGTCTTGCGGTTCGCGGTCAGCGGGACGTACGGCAGGCGCACGCCCGCGTGGACGGTCATGTAGTCCACGCCCTGCTCGGCCTGCTCGATGACCGTGTCCTTGTAGATCTCCCAGGTGAGTTCCTCGGCCCGTCCGTCGACCTTCTCCAGCGCCTGGTACAGGGGGACCGTGCCGATGGGGACGGGGGAGTTGCGCAGCACCCACTCACGGGTGGTGTGGATGTTGCGGCCGGTCGACAGGTCCATCACCGTGTCGGCGCCCCAGCGCGTCGCCCAGGTCATCTTGTCCACCTCCTCCTCGATGGAGGAGGTGACCGCGGAGTTGCCGATGTTGGCGTTGACCTTCACCAGGAACCGCTTGCCGATGATCATCGGCTCGATCTCGGGATGGTTGACGTTGGCCGGCAGCACCGCCCGGCCCGCCGCGATCTCCTCACGGACGACCGCGGGGTCGACGTTCTCTCGGACGGCCACGTACTCCATCTCCGGCGTGACCTCGCCCCGCCGCGCGTAGGCGAGTTGGGTCACCGCCCGCCCGTCACGGCTCCGGCGGGGCAGACGCGGACGCCCCGGGAAGACCGCGTCGAGGTTGCGCAGTCCGCCGCGCGGCGAGGTGTGCTTGATCCCGTCGTCCTCGGGGCTCACGGGACGGCCCGCGTACTCCTCGGTGTCACCACGGGCGATGATCCAGTTGTCGCGCAGGGGTGCCAGCCCCCTGCGTACATCGGTGTCGACGACCGGATCGGTGTACGGGCCGGAGGTGTCGTACAGGGTGACCGACTCACCGTTGGTGAGATGCACCTGACGGACCGGCACCCGCAGGTCAGGGCGCGAGCCCGCGACATACGCCTTGTGCCAGCCGATGGACTTCGCGGTTTCGGACTTACCGCCCTCGCCGTTCTCGGGCGAGGCGGCTGTTCCGCCGTCCTCGGCCGATGCGGACGCCTCGATGCCGTCGACCGGGGCGAGCGCCCCGCCCGTCCGACTGGAGGCAGGCGTGCGTACGTCCTTGTTGGTCATGAGACCTACTCCCTACGCCGGCATTACCCGGTAACAGGTTCGGCGGTCGACGCAGCGTTTCCCGTCCGGCGATGTTCCACGTGAAACATCGCGGATACGGAGGTCAGCGCCCTCTCAGCCCGGTGCTCCGAGCTCCCGCGTGTGCAAAGGTGCTTCCACGCTAGCGTCACAATGGGCGCGGTGAACAGTGGGCCCCTCTCGTTCTTGCGATGATCGGTCGGTGACCACGACGCAGCAGCCCCCACTTCCGCCGTCCGAACCGCCCCACGGACACGGCCACGACGGCCACGGGCACGGCGGCGGACCTGGACAGGGACCCCATGGCCCCGGAGGCGGTGGCGACCGGCCAGGCGGCGACGGACCTGTCGGTGGCGGGCACGGCCACTCGCACAGTCATGGCCCCGCGGCCCCTGTCTCCATGCATCTGCGCAAGATCATCGCGGCGGTGTTGATTCCTTTCGCCGCGGCGGTCGTTGTCGGTCTCGCGGTGCTCTGGCCGGGCGGCGCTCCCGGACACGAGCGCACGGGTGTCGGCTTCGACCGGCAGACCCAGCAGGCCACCGTGACCAAGGTCGACACGGTCGACTGCAAGTCGGTGAACGCCTCGGGCGAGACTCCGACCGGCGACACCTCGACGGCCGAGGGCTCGTCGGCTCAGCAGCAGGAATCAGGCACCTGCAAGAAGGCGACGATCCGCGTCGACTCCGGCAAGGACAAGGGCCGCACCTTCACGGAGATCGTCCAGCCGGACTCCTCACGCCAGTTGGAGCAGGGCCAGGAGGTGATCGTGGCCTACGCGCCCGACGCCCCCAAGGAACTCCAGTACTCGGTCACCGATGTGAACCGCAAGTTCCCCATGGCGCTGCTCGCCGGTATCTTCGCCCTCGCCGTGGTCGTGGTGGGCCGGATGCGCGGTGTCATGGCGCTGATCGCGCTGGCCGTCAGCTTCCTGATCCTGACGTTCTTCATCCTGCCCGCGATCTTGCAGGGGTCGAATCCGCTGGTCGTGGCGGTGGTCGGGTCCAGCGCCATCATGCTGATCGCGCTCTACATGTGCCACGGCCTCTCCGCCCGGACGTCGGTCGCCGTGCTGGGCACACTGCTGTCCCTGGTGCTCATCGGGCTGCTCGGCTCACTGTTCATCGACTGGGCCGCGCTGACCGGCAACACCGACGACAACACCGGCCTGATCCACGGTCTCTACCCGTCCATCGACATGAGCGGTCTGCTGCTCGCGGGTGTCATCATCGGTTCGCTCGGAGTGCTCGACGACGTCACGGTGACGCAGACGTCGGCGGTCTGGGAACTGCACGAGGCCAATCCGACGATGGGCTGGCGGGGTCTGTACCGCGCGGGCATCCGTATCGGCCGCGACCACATCGCGTCCGTCGTCAACACGCTCGTCCTCGCCTACGCGGGCGCGGCCCTGCCTCTGCTGCTGCTCTTCTCCATCGCGCAGAGCAGCGTGGGGACCGTGGCCAACAGTGAACTGGTGGCCGCGGAGATCGTCCGCACCCTCGTCGGCTCGATCGGACTGGTCGCCTCGGTTCCGGTCACCACGGCCCTCGCGGCCCTGGTGGTCTCGGCCGACCGACAGGGCGACGCCGCTCCGGCCCAGCAGCCTCAACAACCGCAGCCATCGACCCCCTCCGGCTCCAAGGCACCGCTGCGCGGCGGGAGCGGCCGGCGCCGCAAGCACTGAAGCCGCAGCGGGCAGCGGGCAGCGGGCAGCAGGCAGCAGGCAGCAGGCAGCAGGCAGCAGGCAGCAGGCAGCCGAGAACGACGGCCGACGAACGGGGAAGCGGCATCTCAGGTCGGCCGCCGCAGCGTCACCCCGCGCTCTGTTCCTCCGCCAGGATGCGGTCCAGGGCCTCGTCCAGATGCGTGTCGAAGTCGGCGAGGGAACGCTCCTGGCCCAGCGGCACCAGCCGGTCCGTGCGGTCGAGGAACGCCAGCAGCGGCGCCGTACCGCAGCGGAACAGGGCCTGGTCGACGCCCACCTGAAGTCGGATCAGCACGTCGCCGAAACTCTCGGAGTCCGAGGGAGTGATGTGCACGTCTCCGTCCCCGCACGGCCGGCCCACACCGTCGATCAGCAACTCCCGGCCGAAGGCCCAGGTCACCGGAGCGTCGCCGGGCAGGTGGAAGGTCAGACGCACGGCATAGGGATCACAGGTCTCGTAACGCAGCTCCACCGGGATGCGGAAGGAGAGCTCCTCCGAGACGACGAAGCTCATCATGACCTCTGCCTGTACTACCGACTCGCGCATCGCCTACCCCGTCGTTTGCCGTCCATGGCCGGGAATCGTCCACCTAAACACTTCTGGCATCTTGCTGAACGTGTACACCAGATCACAAGGAGTGAGTTTTCAGATGCTGATAGAGACCGCAAGTGTCCCCATCAGCGTGTCGATCTCGCTCTGCAGTCGCCGGGCCGCGGGCAGCAGCCGTTCGGCCTGGTGGGACGGCATGGAGATGGCCACGGTGGCGGCCGTGCTGCCCAGGGTGAGCGGGATCGCGGCACAGACCGTGCCCAGCGCGTACTCCTGACGTTCGAGCACGGGCTGCATGCGTCCGGCGGATTCGAGACGGCGAATCAAGGTCTGATCGTCACGCACCGTGTACGGCGTGACGGATCGCACGGGGTAGCGGTCGAGGTGGTTCCTGCGCCCCTCCGGGTCGAGCTGGGACAGCAGACACTGGCCGATCGCGTGGGCGTGCCCCGTCTCCCGGAAGTCCGCCCACTCCTCGACAGCGGGATTGCCGGGGGTGTCGGCGACGCACTCGACCTCGATCTCCCCGCCGCGGTAGACCGCGTAGTAGACCGGAGCACCGATCGAATCGCGCCAGCTTCCCAGGGCGTCGGCGATCGTGCTGCGACGTTTCTGCTGGGCGCCGCTGTGGCTCAGCCGCTCGGCCGCCTCACCGAGGAAGAACAGCCCCTTGTCGCGGCGCAGATATCCCTCGTGCACCAGGGTGCGCAGCAGGTGGTACGCCGTGGGGAGAGCCAGTCCGGCCTCACGGGCCAGCTGCTTCGCGGGCGCTCCGTGCTCGTGACGCGCGACGGACTCCAGAAGACGCATCGCACGCTGCACCGAACCGATGAGGGTCGTGGGATGCGGCTCGGAGGCCGCAACCTTCGGTCCTGGGGGTGCGGTGTCAACCGTGGCCAAAGGTCACTCCCGAGCGCGAGGGGGCCGCCCGTGCGAGGGTGACACGGGAGGATTCGGAACGCCGCTCCCGAGGATCAACCCCGCGGCGAGTTCCGGACTTTAACCGTCTGCCACCGATCGCTGACGACATGCCTCGAAAACTTCCCCCACCCGAGGGAACCGACGCTTTCCCTCAGCGGAACGGGTCTGCCGGACGGTGGGGTCCGGCACTCACCTGTCCCCCGTGCCGCCCCTCTACCAGTCGCTCCTCGACGAGGAGCCCGACATGAACTTCCGTACGACGTAGATCAGTCCGCCGACCAGCGCCACGAAGAGCAGCAGCTTGAAGAGCAGGCCGATCACGAATCCGACGACACTCGCTATCAGGCCGCCGAAGACGACCAGAGCGATGACCGGCACCGCGACCCACTTAACCCACCACGGCATCCCCGCGAAGATCTCTCGCATCGCTCGTGCTTCCTTGTCTCTCTGCCCGTTTCCGAGTGCTGTCCCTGATCGTCCCCACCGTGCCGGCGGGCCACGAATGTCCTGCCTCGATGCTAGGCGCGACAGGGGTGCCGGCGGGGGCCTCGCACCCCTTGTCTGCCCCTGACCGTTCCCCTAGGGAACCCTGAGGCGGACGTCAGCTCTCCGGCGGAGAGAAGACCACGACGACCCGCAGATCCTCGCTGATGTGGTGGAACTTGTGGGCCACCCCCGCGGGCACGTACACGACGCTGCCGCGCGCCACCTGCGTCGTCTCCATGCCGACCGTGATCGCGGCACGGCCGCTGACGACGAGGTAGACCTCGTCCTGGCGGTGGGGCTGCTGCGGGTCCTGTGCGCCCGCGTCCAGCGCGTACAGGCCGACCGACATGTTCTTCTCGCGCAGGAACTGGAGGTACGCGCCGTCGTTGGCGGCGCGCTCCGCCTCCAGTTCGTCCAGCCGGAATGCCTTCATCGCCCTGCTCCGCCCTTGCCCCGCTGCTCGTTTTCGATCTCTTCTGTCACGATCAGACACATGAAGAATTTCGTAGTCAAGACGATCGCCAACGCGGGTGCCCTGGCGGTCGCGGTGTGGCTGCTCGACAAGATCACCCTGAGCGGTGACAGCACGGGCAAGGAGATCGGCACGCTGCTGCTTGTCGCACTGCTCTTCGGGCTGGTGAACTTCCTGGTCAAGCCGGTCGTGAAGGTCCTCACCTTCCCGCTGTTCATCCTCACGCTCGGACTGATCACGCTGGTGGTCAACGCCCTGATGCTGCTGCTCACCTCGTGGTTGGCGGACAAGCTCGACCTGAGCTTCCACGTCGACGGTTTCTGGACCGCCGTCCTGGGCGGCCTGATCATCTCGATCGTCTCCTGGGCCCTGAACGTCGTCCTTCCCGACGAGGACTGAGCGACCCCGATGCCCTATCGCGTGTGCTTCGTATGCACCGGCAACATATGCCGCTCCCCGATGGCCGAATCCGTCTTCCGCGCGCGGGTGGCCGAGGCAGGGCTCGACGCTCTGGTCGAGGTGGACAGCGCGGGTACCGACGGCTGGCACGAGGGTGACGGCGCCGACCCGCGCACCGTCTCCGTACTGGAGACGAACGGCTACGGCAGCAAACATGCGGCCCGCCGCTTCCGGCCCGACTGGTTCTCCCGGCTCGACCTGGTGATAGCCCTCGACGCCGGGCACCTCAGGGCGCTGCGCCGCCTCGCGCCGACCCCGGCCGACGCCGAGAAGGTCCGGCTGCTGCGCTCGTACGACGTCTCCGCCGGCGCCGATCTCGACGTACCTGATCCCTATTACGGGGGGATGGACGGTTTCGAGGAGTGTCTTGAGATGGTGGAGGCGGCGAGCGGCGGACTGCTCGCCGCTGTACGCGAGCAAGTGGAGGAACAGGCGGCATGACGAATTCTTTCGAGGGAGCGGGTTCCGAGGGAGTGGGTGACGGCACACGTGCCGTGCGTGCGGGGCTGCCCGAGCCGGTCAAACACGAGCCGACCCTCCCCGGCCCGGTCTTCGCCGCCCACTTCCACCTGCCGGGCGAGCCCACGGGCTCCTACACGTACGGACGGGACGAGAACCCGACCTGGACCCATCTGGAGCGCGCCATCGGCGAGCTGGAGGCTCCGGGCCGGGACGGCGTCGAGACGCTCGTCTTCGCCTCCGGCATGGCCGCCATCTCCGCCGTCCTCTTCTCCCAGCTGAGCGCCGGCGACACGGTCGTGCTGCCCGACGACGGCTACCAGGTCCTGCCGCTCGTCCGCGGACAGCTGGAGGCGTACGGCATCGAGGTGCGCACGGCGCCGACCGGCGGCGACGCGCAGCTCGACGTCCTCGACGGAGCGAAGCTGCTGTGGATCGAGACCCCGTCGAACCCGGGGCTCGACGTGTGCGACGTGCGACGCCTTGCCGAGGCCGCCCATGCGCGCGGCGCACTCGTCGCGGTCGACAACACCCTGGCGACACCGCTCGGGCAGCGGCCGCTGGAGCTGGGCGCGGACTTCTCCGTGGCCAGCGGCACCAAGCAGCTCACGGGGCACGGAGACGTCCTGCTGGGGTACGTCACGGGTGCCGACGCCTCGGCGATGGCCTCCGTACGGCGCTGGCGCAAGATCGTCGGGGCGATCCCGGGGCCCATGGAGGCATGGCTCGCGCACCGCTCGCTGGCCACGCTGCAGATGCGCGTGGACCGGCAGAACGCGACCGCCCAGGTGATCGCCGAGACACTGCGGGACTGGCCCGAGGAGCTCGGTGTCCGCTATCCCGGCCTGCCCGGCGACCCTTCGCACAAGATCGCCTCACAGCAGATGCGGCGCTTCGGGTGCGTGGTGTCGTTCACCCTGCCCACGCGCGCGCGTGCCGACCGTTTCCTCGACGCACTGCGGCTCGTGGACGACGCGACGAGCTTCGGCGGCGTGCGGTCGACCGCCGAACGGCGCGGGCGCTGGGGCGGCGACGCGGTCCCGGAGGGCTTCATCCGTTTCTCGGTCGGCGCCGAGGATCCGGAGGATCTGGTGGCCGATGTCCGGCGGGCGCTCGCCGAGTCCGCGAAGTGAGCGCCTGCTGAGTGACCGGCCAGTAGCCGCGGTACGCACAACGGACGGTCCGAGCCTCCCCCCTCGTGGCTCGGACCGCCCCGGTTCTCTGCGCTAAGAACCGCGCGAACAAGGCTAGTTGACTCTGTGTCAGTGTCCAATCACGGTAGCGACAGGGAGCTATCGACTTATTTATAGTTGGGGGCTTCCGGCACGCTGGGGATCGAAGGGAAGCCATGGATCTGGCCCTGCTGCGGACCTTTGTGACCGTGCACCGGGCCGGCTCCTTCACCCGGGCCGCCGCCCTGCTCGGCCTCTCCCAGCCGGCCGTCACCTCACAGATCCGCACACTCGAACGGCAGCTGGGACGCCCCCTGTTCCTGCGCCAGGCCCGCGGGGTGACCCCCACCACCATCGGGGACGAACTCGCCCACAAGGCCGCTCCGCATCTCGACGCCCTCGTGGAGATCACCGAAACCGGCCTCGACGCGGACTCCTCCGTGCGCACCCTCCACCTCGCCGGGCCACCGGAGTTCACCGCCGAGCGCGCGCTGCCCGCGCTCACCGAGCTGATCGGCGACGACGGCCACGGCTTCGCGCTGCGGGCCTCGTTCGGCAACGCGGAGGAAACGCTCGAAGGACTCGCCGCCGGGCATCACGATCTGGCCATCAGCACGGCACGCCCCCGGGGCCCGCTGCTCACCGCGACTCCGCTCTGCGACGAGGAGCATGTGCTGGTCGCCGCCCCGCGCTGGGTCGCCCGCATCGACTCCGACAAGTTACGGCTCCAGGGCGCGCCCGCCCTGGAGAACCTGCCCGTGGTCGAGGTGCACGAGTCGCTGCCGTTCATCGCCCGTTACTGGGCTTCCGTCTTCGACTCCCTGCCCGCCGCGTCGGGCACGGTCATCGTTCCCGACCTGCGGGCCGTGCTTGCCTGCGCCACCACCGGCGCGGGACTCGCGGTCCTGCCGCGCTATCTGTGCGGACCGGCCCTGGAGCGGGGCGACGTGGTGGCGCTGAGCGAGCCGACGGTTCCACCCCTTCGTACATACTTCCTGGTGGTACGGACCGGCACCCTGGCCATGCCGCATATCGCGCGGGCCCACGAATGGCTGATGCGCGCCGCTACCGGCTGGTCGTGACGCAGAAGCCTCGCCCGGTGCGGACGGCGATGTTTCACGTGGAACCAACCGGGCCACATTCCTCCCATGACCGACCGACCCGTGGTCAAGCGCACCGCCCGGGCCGTCCTGCTGGACGGCGACGACTTGATCTTGATCAAGCGGACCAAACCCGGCGTCGATCCCTACTGGCTGACGCCCGGCGGCGGGGTCGAGCCCGAGGACACGACCGTCGTCGACGCGCTCCACCGTGAAGTGCACGAGGAACTCGGCGCCAAGATCACCGATGTCGTGCCCTGCTTCGTCGACACCGTCGAGCACATCGGCGCGGACAGCAGTTCGACCGGGGTCAAAGTGCAGCACTTCTTCGTCTGCAACCTGGAATCCATGGATCCCTCGCTGCGCCACGGCCCCGAGATCGAAGAGCCCAGCGGCGAGTACGAGATCGTGCGAATCCCGTTCACCCGCGTCGGCATCGCCTCGGTCCACCTCGTACCGCTGTCGCTGCGGCACTATCTCGACGGGAACATCGAGGGCGTACGGGCGATGCAGGCACCCGACCTGGGCTGACGCCCCGCTGGTTGCCGGGCCGGTCGCCCCCGCTGACGCGAGCCGGGACCGGGGCCTGAGGCGGGGCGGGGGCCAGTCCGGTGTCAATCGTGTCAGTCGCGTGCCGCGACCAGGTCCTCCACCGCGTCGTGACGGATCCGTGCGGAGGGGATACCGATGTCCCGGAGCGCGTCCACGCCGTTGCGGATCATGCCGGGCGGGCCCGAGAGATACGCGTCGTACTCGTCCCACGGACCGTATTCACGGACCGCGTCGGGCAGTTGGAGATGCGCCAGCTGGTCGACTATGGGACGCACCGAGAGCCATGAGTGGCTCTGCTGGAGCCGGAGCATGGTGTCGATGTCGTACAGGTCATGGTCGGTGCGGGCCCCGTAGAAGACCTCGACCGGGCGCCTCTGTCCGTGTTCGGCGACATCCTCGACCAGCGCCTTGATCGGCGCGATGCCGGTGCCGCCGCCCAGGCAGAGCAGTCCGCTGTCGGTGGTGTGGTCGACGGTCATCGAACCCGCGGGCGGGCCGAGCCTGACGATGTCGCCGGGGCGGGCCCTGTGCACCAGCGCACTGGAGACCCAGCCGGCCGGTACCGCCTTCACGTGGAACGACAGCAGCCCGTCCGAGCGGGGCGCGGAGGCGAACGAGTAGTGCCGCCACACACGAGGCCACCACGGGGTCTCCAGGCTCGCGTACTGGCCCGCGAGGAAGGGATACGGCTGGTCGGGGCGGACCGTGACGACGGCGACGCCCGGGGTCCTCAGATCGTGCGAGACCACCTCGGCGTACCACCAGGCCGGGGCGCGCAGTTCGTCCGCAGCCGCGGCGTCGATCATGACCTGGGAGATCGTCGTGTACGCCCTGACCCAGGCAGCCTCGGTCTCCCCGTCCCAGACCGGCCCGGCGAACCGGCCGAGTGCGCCGAGGAGGCATTCCCCGACGGCCGGGTAGTGCTCGGGGCGTGTGCCGTACTTGCGGTGGCCGCGGCCGAGGTTCTGCAGATACGAGACCAGGACGTCGGTGTTGTCGATGTGTTCGGCCGCCGTCAGCAGGGCCTTGAGAAGCCGGTCCCGCTGGGTGTCCATCGCGGCCGGGAACAGAGGGCGCAGGTCGGGATGGCGGACGAAGAGCAGCGCGTAGAAGTACGAGGTGACCTTGTCGGCGACGGGCGCCACTTCCGCCATGGTGCGGCGGATGAGGACGGCGTCGGGGGAGGCGGGCCTCGTGGGGGCGGGCGCGGGCGCGGGCACCGAGTCAGGGGCGGGCGCGGAGACTGCCGTGGGGGCTGCTGCGGGGGCTGCTGCGTGGGCCGAGACCGACGTGGGGGCGGCTGCTGTGGGAGCTGTGGGGTGGGAGGGCCGCCGGCCGGGAGCCGCGTGCTCGTAGCCCGCATGCTGATGGCTCGGATGGGGACGGCCAGGGTGCTCATGGCCCGGCCTCGGCGGAGAGGGAGGGTCGTTGTGCGTCACTGCGCGAGCTGTCGCCTCGCGTGAGGCCGCCGGGGGCACGGGCGGGACGCCACGGGCGGGGCCTTCGCTCCCGCCGGGGACACTTGCGCGGCCGGGGCCGGGGCCGAGATCGGGGCCGGCTTGATCGGCATCGGCGTCAGCCTCGGCTCGGTCGGCGTCGGCTCGATCCGTGTCCGGTCCGGGATGCGCACTCGGGGGTATTCGCCCCGGTGCCGCGCCGCCGTCTCCCCCCGGGGACCTGCGAACCGGCCGCAACGCGGCCAGGCGTCGCCCCTCGGTCGCCCCCTGCTCGCCGCCCGCGGGCGGCTCCGGTGGCGTGTGCGGTGTGAACCAGCCGCCTCCGCCGCCACCCCCTGAAGTGCCGTTGTCGGCCGACGTGGTGGTCGGAGCGTCCATGCTGTGCCTCGCCTCGAACATCTTTCGGTCGGTCTGCGCACCTCCTCGATCGGAAGATGCCTGCTTTCCCCCCGCAGACTGCTTGCTTCGCCCCGTTCCGTCCTGTCGGCCAATGCGCCCATAGTGGACCGCGTCCTCGCACACTGGGGACAAGTGGGCCGAGAATGTGACATTGGCCGCACTACAGCCAAGCCAGCATCCCACCCATTACCACCAGCCGGTCGCGTAACCGGAAATGCGGGTCTTCGATCTTTCTGTCCCGTTAGGCTGCATTGCTCTGGGATCGCCCCGACGGGATGTGCGGACACCTCGTCGGACACGAACCGGAGTCGACCATACCGGCCGCGGTCCGACACACAAGTCCCCCATTCCTTACGTCAGGAATTGCGTGGTGGACGTCTCAGCAATTCTTTCAATTGCCGGGCGGGACAGGCCAATTCACACGGTGTACGCCGAGGCGAGTACGCGGGGTTACTCCCGCTGTCAGATTCCTCAGCCGCTCGCGCGCAGCACGGTGTTTCACGTGAAACTAAGCCGACCCGCGCGCCGGGCCAACCTCGTCGTCCATGTAGCCGCGTCCGCCTGCTGGCTCGGGCTCACGCTCGGGCTGCTCGCCCTGGGAATCACCGCGACCACCACCGGGTCCGCGGTGACCGTGGAAGCCTCCGTCCGCGCCATGAAGACCTTCGCCGACTGGCTTCTGCTCCCCCTCGCGTTCCTTACGCTCCTCACCGGCCTGGTGCTTTCCCTGGGCACGCCCTGGGGCCTGGCGAGGCATCGGTGGGTCTACACGAAGTTCTGGCTGACTCTCGCCACCACCACGGCCACCGTCTTCGCCCTGCGCCCCGGGGTCGACACCGCGGTCGCCGCGGTGTCGGACGGCGGACCGCTGCCCGACCCCGGTGATGTCCTGTTCGGACCGATCGTCTCGCTGTCCGCTTACCTCTTCATGACGGCGATCTCGGTCCTCAAGCCCTGGGGGCTGACCCGGCGCGGGCAAAAGATCCGTACGACCGCCCGCAAACCGGTGGACGCGGAAGCCGCCCGTCGGACAGCCTGACCTGCGTGCCGACTCCTTCCCCCGCCGCTCTGCCCATCCGCCGTCTGACGCCCCGCGATCTCTCCGCCTGCGCCGACCTCTCCGAGAACCGGGGCTGGCCCCGCGAGGAACACAAATGGGGTCTGCTGCTCGCCGCCGGTACGGGCCATGGCATCGACGACCCCGGTGGAGGCCTTGTCGCCGTCTGCGTCGTGACCGCCTACGGGCCCCGGGAACAGCCGGAACTGGCAGCCATCGGCATGGTGCTGGTCGCCGAGCGGTACGCCCGCCAGGGCATCGGGCGCCGCCTCATGCGCCATGTCGTGGCCGAACTGGGCACCACCCCGATCACCCTGCACGCCACGCCGTACGGGCGCCCTCTGTACGAGGAACTGGGCTTCAAGACCATCGGGCGCGCCGAGATGGTCCGTGGCCGCTTCAGCCCTCTGGGCCCGGAGCCCGGGGTTGCCACGCGCGCGGCCACGGCCGAGGATCTCGTCACCATCCTCCGCCTCGACGAAGAGGTCTTCGGCACGGACCGGACGCACATGATCACGCGGCTGCCCGCCTTCTCCGACCACCTGCGCGTCGCGGAGGAGGACGGCCGGATCATCGGGTACGCGGCCGCCTGGCCCAACATGGACAACCATGTCGTGGGCCCGCTGATCGCCCGGGACACGGAGACGGCGAAGGCGCTCATCACCTCGCTGGCCTCGCGTACCGACCGCCCCCTGCGCACGGACATCGACGTACGCCATGAGGAACTGCTGGCGTGGGTCAAGGAGCACGGGCTCGCCTCCGTGAGTTTCAACGCGGTCATGACGTACGGCATCGGGGAGTTGCCCGGCGACTGGACGCGGCGGTTCGCTCCGCTCACCGTGGCCGCCGGCTGAACCGAGTGGCGCGGGCAGAACAGAGCGAACCGCCCGCTCGGGGATGAGCGGGCGGTTCGCTGTACGGGTGCTCCGGGCGCGGTCCTCCTAGGCGAGGGACTGCACCGCGGCGGTGGCGAAGCCGTGGTCCTGCTCCGGGGCGCCACCGCCGACTCCGATCGCGCCGATCAGGCGGCCGTCGCGGTGGACCGGCACACCGCCGGCGATGAACAGGAGCGGACGGTCGAGCGCGGTCGGCAGGGTGTGGAAGAGCCCTCCGGGCTGGACCGCTTCGACGAGATCCGCGGTGGGAGCGCCGAGCTGCAGCGCCGTGTAGGCCTTGCGGGTGCTGGTCTCGCCCGAGATCAGGACGGCCCGGTCGTCCCGCCGGAAGGCGAGCAGATGGCCGCCCGCGTCGAGGACCGTGACGCTGACCTTGACGTCCGCGGCTTCCGCGGCACGACGGGCGGCCGTGACGAGCGCCTCGGCGTCCTGGATGGTCAGCGGGGTGACGGTGGTGGTGCTCATGAGGGTTTCTCCTTGCGAGGTGGTGCGGTGTGGGGGTTGGCGGCCGACGCTCAGTGGTGGACGACGGCCTGCTGCTGAGCGGAGTGCGCCTGTTCCGCCTTCACGACGACCGGGGCCGCCGGATCGGTGGAGTCGGCGCGGCGCTCCAGCGCGGCCGACAGGACAGCGAGCAGCAGGGCCGCTGCGGCCAGGACGGCGCCGACCCAGTTGGGGGCGGTGTAGCCCATGCCGGCCGCGATCACGACGCCGCCGAGCCAGGCCGAGAGGGCGTTGCCGAGGTTGAAGGCGCCGATGTTCACAGCGGAGGCGAGGGTCGGGGCGCCGTGCGCCTGGTCGAGCACCCGCTTCTGCAACGGCGGAACGGTGGCGAACCCGAGGGCTCCGATCAGCGTGATGGTCACGGCCGCCGCGATCTTGTTGTGCGCGGTGAGGGTGAACAGGGCGAGTACGACCGCGAGGGCGCCCAGTGACACGTACAGCATCGGCATCAGGGCGCGGTCGGCGAACCTGCCGCCGATGAGGTTGCCGCCGACCATGCCGAGGCCGAAGAGGACGAGCAGCCAGGTGACGGAGCCGTCGGCGTAACCGGTGACGTTGGTCATCATCGGCGCGATGTAGGTGATCGCCGCGAAGACTCCGCCGAAGCCGAGCACGGTCATCGCCATGGCGAGCAGGACCTGGACGTTCTTGAAGGCGGCCAGTTCGTGGCGCAGGTGCACGCCTTCCGGCTTGGGCATGTCGGGCACCAGCCTGGCGATGCCGGCGAGGCCGAGGACGCCCAGCGCGGCGACGACCGTGAAGGTCACGCGCCAGCCGGCGGACTGCCCGATGAGGGTGCCCAGCGGTACGCCGACGACGTTGGCGACGGTCAGACCGGTGAACATCATCGCGATGGCACCGGCCTTCTTGTCCGGGGCGACCAGGTCGGCCGCGACGACCGAGCCGATGCCGAAGAAGGCACCGTGCGCGAGCGAGGCGATCACGCGTCCGATCAGCATGACGGTGAAGGTGGGGGCGACCGCGGAGATCAGGTTGCCGATGATGAAGAGCCCCATCAACAGCATCAGCATCCGCTTGCGGGAGATCTTGGTGCCGAGCACGGTCATGAGGGGCGCGCCGAACATGACTCCGAGCGCGTAGCCGGTCACGAGGAGACCCGCGGTGGGGATGGAGACACCGAAGTCGTCGGCGACCTCGGGCAGCAAGCCCATGATCACGAATTCGGTGGTTCCGATTCCGAAGGCCCCGATCGCGAGGGCCAGAAGCGCGAGAGGCATGGGGGACGACCTTCCCAGAAGATTGCAGGAGCGCTTTACGTGCGTTCACAATAGTTGCAGACGCGGGTTAAGTGCAAGCGCAGGATATTGCGGCCGTGCCCTATCCTGGTGTCAGCCACTCCGGGACGGAGGAATTGCCATGACAGCGACGGACCCCGCGCTCACCGCTCTCGCCCAGGGCTGGTGCGCCCTCTCTCTGCTGCACGGGAGGATCGAGGCGCACATCGAACGAGCCCTGCAGACGCGGCACGGCCTGAGCGTGCGCGAGTACTCGCTCCTCGACGTCCTCAGCCGCCAGCACGACGGCGACGGCGGCCATCTGCAGATGAAGCAGGTCGCCGACGCGGTCGTCCTCAGCCAGAGCGCCACCACCCGGCTGGTGACCCGGCTGGAGGACCGAGGCCTGCTCTCGCGCTATCTGTGCCCGACCGACCGCCGCGGCATCTACACGAACGTCAGCGAGGCGGGGCTCAAGCTTCTGGAGGAGGCCCGGCCCACCAACGACGCGGCCCTGCGGGAGGCGCTGGACGAGGCAGCCAGGAGCCCCGAGCTGGCCCCGCTGGTTCGCGTCGTGGAGTCGGCGAGCCTGCCCGCGCCCGCCTAGACGGATCCACCGCGGACACGGCTGCGCCGTTCTCGTTCCGCATGGCTGCATAGGCTGACGCCATGGGAGATCTTGAGATACGCCCCGCGGTCGCCGACGACATCCCCGCGATCGTCGGGATGCTCGCCGACGACCCGCTGGGCTCGCAGCGTGAGTCCCCGGACGACCTGCCCCCGTACCTGGCCGCACTGGAACGCCTCAGCAGCGATCCGAACCAGCACGTGGTCGTCGCCGTGCGGGAGGGCCGGATCGTCGGCACCCTCCAGCTGACGATCGTTCCCGGGCTGTCCCGCAAGGGAGCGACCCGCTCGATCATCGAAGGCGTACGCGTCCATGCCGACGAGCGGGGCAACGGTCTGGGCACCCGTTTCATCGAATGGGCCGTGGACCGCTCCCGGAGCGAGGGCTGCCAGTTGGTACAGCTGACGTCGGACGCCAGCCGGACGGATGCTCACCGGTTCTACGAACGCCTCGGCTTCACCGCGTCGCACGTCGGTTTCAAGCTGCAGCTCTGAGACGCGGCCCGGCGAAGTCGGGTCATGGATCATGACATTGCACAGCATGGCGAGGGGCGTCCTGTTTCACGT